>NZ_BAAAVI010000011.1:0-118519 GCF_039534445.1 Streptosporangium fragile
CCGGCCTGCGCGTCGGTGTCGAGCGGCGCGGGCTGCGCGCCGGCCGGAACCCGGGCGCCCGAGGGCGTGGCCGGGGTGACACCGCCATCCTCGCCGCGGACCTTGCCCTGGGCGACCGCCGCGGCCGCCGTGGCGACGGAGGCTCCGCCGGCCATCGCGGCCGCCTGCAGGACCGGCTCCGCCTTGCGCATGCCCCAGCGGCCCGCCCTGACGGCCGCGACCGGCGGCAGCACGGACGCGGCCCGCTGCAGGGTCGGCGCGGTGGCCGCCTCGCCCAGCATCCTCGTGGTGATCGTGTGCCCGTCCATGGACGCGAACAGGTGCTGGAACGGCCGCCGGTAGAAGAACACCGCGATCGTCAGCAGCGCCATGAACATGACCTGCATGCCCCACGGCATCGCCGTGGAGATGATCAGCGCGTAGCCGTACACGAGCACGCCCAGGACGAGGGCCAGCACCGCCTGCCTGAGCAGCGTGCCGATCAGCATCTCCACCCAGCGCATGGCGATGATCCGCCCGGACCCGGGATGGACGCCGATCAGCAGGAAGACAGGCGCCAGGATCAGCAGCAGCAGGAAACCGACCTTGAGCACCAGCAGCGAGACCGCCACCAGGAAGATGAGCAACCCGGCGACCATGGCCGCCATGAAGGCGCCGATCGCGACCCCCAGGCGGTTGGTCCAGTCCTTACCCTGGAAGAGGAAGAAGATCGGCGTGTTCTGCAGCTTGTCGGCGACCTCCTCCTCGTATCGTTCCTGGTGCGCGCTCGTCGCGGCCGTCTGACCCGCCTTGAACTCGGCCGCGTCGGTCGTCTGGATCTCCAGCAGCTTGGCGCCGAAGTCCTTGATCACCGGGGCGTTGGGGTCGGCGGTGCCGAACTGGCCCATCAGCCACGGCTTGCAGACCAGGGTCGACCACAGCGCCTCGGAGTTCTGCTCGACGCCGGGCACGCCGTACTGGCCGTAGCCGCCACCCTTGACCTGCGGGTCGGGGTCGTTCCTGGTCGGCAGGCAGGAGGTGCCGCCCGCGCCGGGCAGCTCGGCGAAGGCGGAGTTGACCACCTCGCCGGTCTTGTCGGTGACGACCTTCCCCATCCCGGTGAAGTCGCCGGGCCGGCTGAAGAACCAGACCGCCACCGTGACCGCGAGAACCATCCAGATGACGCCCTCGGCGGTGGTGGTGGCGCGCTTGCGGATCAGCCCGTACCAGGCCAGCCAGACCGCGCCGAGGATGACCAGCGGACGCAGGTAGGGCCAGTACATCGCGTCGGCGAGGCTGATCACGATGTCGTCGACGACGTTCTTGATCGCATCCAGCGGGCCCTCGGTGGCCGCCGCCTGGTAGGTCGTGATGGTCAGCCGGTCCAGGGCCTTGGCCCAGGTGAAGACCGTGTTGGCCATGGCGTTGCCCATCACGGCCACGACGTCGTCGCAGCCGAGCTGGTGAGTGTGCCAGAACTGGCCGCTCATGCCGTAGGTGGCGTAGCTGCCCTTCTCCGCGGCGGCGGTCGCCGCCCCCGCCTGCCCCGCACCCGCCTGCCCCGCTCCCGGCTGGGCCGCCCCCGCCTGGGCCGCGTCCGGTGCCGACGGCTTGATCAGGCCGTCCAGGCCGCCGTCGACGACCTCCGGCGACAGGTCCGGCGACAGGTCGCACGGTGCCGCGGCGACGGCGGTGGACGTCTGCGCCGGGAACACCAGCGGCAGTGCGAGGAAGGCGGTCAACGCCACCAGCGAGATGGCGATCCGCCTGCGTAGTCGTCCCTTGCGGGAAGCCTTCACCTCACGGGAACCCCTCAGCCCCTGACGGGAACCTTTCAGCCCCTTGCGGGAGCCCTTCATGACCGCACCTCCAGCGCCGCAGTCCCCGGCCTACTGCCTCTGTCGCCCCCAGAAAGATCATGCACGTTCTCGTTGGGTTTGTCGTGTGTCGGATTCGTGTCCAGCCACTGCAGGAGCTCGTCCGAGATCAGGTCCACCCCGATACGGCCGGCACGGCCGTCCAGATCCCGGAAAATGCACTCACCGTTGCCCAGCGAGCGCAGCACCGCCTTGTGCTCCTCGGAGGGCTCCACCCCGAGAAGCGACATCACGTGCTCCACCTCGACCCGTTCGGTGGAGCGGAACGCGAACACCGACGACAGGCAGTTCGTCACCTGCTCGTTCAGTAGGTCGCCCGCGTTCTGTGAGACCAGCACCAGCGCCGTGTTGCGGGAGCGGCCCATCCGGCTGACCTCGGGCACCAGCTTGGCGCCCTCCGGCGTGGACGTGATCGCCCATGCCTCGTCCAGGAAGATCGCCTTGGGCGCCCGCCGGTCGAGGCCGTTCATCAGGCCCCGCGCGAACTGGGCGACCAGGTAGAGCAGCGCCACCGACAGCCGCTGCTCGTAGGAGTAGTCGTCACGGCCGGTGGAGGCGTCGGGCAGGGTCAGGCCGCCCAGGGTGAAGACCGTGGTCCAGCCCTCGGTGTCGATCTTGTCACCGCCCGACGGGTCGAAGCAGAGCCGCGCCAGGTGCATCTCCGACATGGAACGGAGCACCGCGCCCAGGTTCTTGGACGCGGCGTCGTCGGCCTGCTCCAGGAATTCGACGACCTTGCCCAGCGACGGATCGTCGGCGTTGGCGACCGCCGCGACCGCCTGGATCATCGCCGACTCCCGCTCCTCCGACATGCGCGGCAGCAGCAGGCGCAGCGTCTCGGTGGCCATCGTCTTCCTGGCCGCGATGTCGTCGCCGAACGAGAACGGGTCGAGCAGGCCCGGCGCCGCCGAGCCCAGCGGGATGATCCGCGCCTTCCTGCCCCGCTTCCGCAGGAGCTGGACCAGCGAGTCGGCGTCGCCCTTGGGGTCGATGACGGCGACCGTCACACCGCGCAGCGCCATCTGGTAGATCATCAGGAGCGCCAGCGTGGTCTTGCCACCGCCCGGCTCCCCGGTGATCGCGATGGCCGTCGGCCGGTTGCGCGTCGCCGCCACCAGCGGGTCGAAGTGCACGATGCTGCGGGCGCGGCCCAGGGTCTCCCCGATGTAGGGCCCCATCCAGCCCGAGCCGCTCTCGTCCGTACGGTCGCCCAGATCGACGGTGGCGGTCGCCATGCCGCCGGCGATGGTGCGCAGCGGCTGCCGCTGGGCGTAGGCGTTGACCCGGACCCGCTCGCCCGGCAGCGTCTCGCAGAACAGCGAGAACTGGTCGCCGGTGGAGTTGACGATGTCGATACCCATGTCACGGTAGTGCTCCACGACCGCCTCGACCCGCTGCACGCAGATCTCCTCGGTCGGGGCGGACACGATCAGCCGGTGCCAGCCGTAGACGAAGGGCAGGCGTTCCTTGGTGATGCCGTGTTCGAGCATCCGGGCCGCGTCGATCTGCTCGGCCAGCGCCAGCGGCGCCTCCGCCCCCGCCTCACGGATGTGGATGTCCATGTCACGGGCGTGGGCGAGCTTGCGCGCCACGTCCTTGCTGGCCTTCACCGGGGGGATCAACCGCATCCTGGAGCTGATCTCCACGGGGAAGGGAAGCTGGTCGGCGAAGTGCATCCAGGGCTCGCCGTCCGGGAAGGGCATCAGATCGGGGAAACGGGCGAAGGACAGGTACGCCACGTAGGAGTCACCCTGCGGCTGCTCGATCCGGAGCAGCGACCTGCCGTTGTGGATCTGGCCCTCGACCAACGACTCGATCTCGCCCTTGCCCCACCGCCGCTTGGGGCTGGCCGAGGCGGGCGGGTCACCGAGGGAGCCGGTCGCCGCGTGCTGGAACAGCCAGGCGATCTCGGTGGAGGTGGCGTGCCTGGCGTACAGGGCGCTGGCGGCCAGCGCCCTGCCCAGCCGCTCCGCCTGCTCGGACCACTTGGCGATCTCGGCCTTGGGAACGTGGTCGTCCTCGATGCCCAGGGCCTTCTCGCTGCGCTGGTAGATGCCGAAGAGCTGGGAGAGGACCCCGGCGCCGAGCTGCCGTCCCCGCGCACCGAGCCGCACGCCGAGGTAGACCTCCTTGGTCCAGAAGTCCTTGGCCCAGACGTGCCGGTACATGTCCTCCAGGTAGTCACGCCAGCCGGGCCCCTCGTCGGAGGTGGCGTTCAGTGCCATCGCCCACTCGGCGGCCGGGTAGGTCCGGTGCGCCACCCGCAGGTGCACCTCGGCGTCGGGCATCCGGATCGCGGCCAGCGCGATCGTGATGTTGGTGGCCAGGGCCTCCCGCTCCTCGGGCGTGATGAACTCGTAGCTCACGGTGGGGAGCCGGAAGTAGGCCCAGACCGACGAGTCGGTCAGCAGGATCCGGTCGTCGAAGTATCGGACGGCGAGGCGGCTGCGCGCCCGCGACGCGCGGCTCACCGGCGCTCCCCGGACGGCCGGGCACCCCGGGGGACGGCTCGGCGGGCGACCCGGCGGCCGGTCCGGCACGCGGCCTGCCGCCCGGCTCCCCGCCCGGCCGGGCACGTGGTCTGCCGCCCGGCCCGCCGTGCGGCCGGCCCGCCGTGACCGCGGGCTCGCCCGTCCGGCCCGGCCCCGTCCCGTCCTGCGCTGACCTCGTCGTCCCGCCCGCTCACCTGCACTTCGTCACGCCCGCTCACCGCGTCTCCTCGCGCCCGGGGGATCACTGGGCCAGTTCCTCCTCGCTGGGTAGACCCGCCTGCACTGCTCCGAATCCCGCCACGACGACTCCGGCCAGCGCCAGGTACGCCCGGCGGCCCGGCGCCCTCAGGTGGGACGGCTCCACCCGGCCGGCCCTGCCGGGGGCCAGCTCGTCTTCCCAGGGGACCCGCACGATCGCCCGGCACCTGCCCCGCGCGACCGCCTCGGCCTGCTCCACGTCGGCCATGCTCCGGCGACTGACCCCGTTGACGACCATGATCGCCCGTTGGCGGAGGTCGGCGCAGCCGTGCCCGTCGAGCCACTCGTAGGTCATGGCCACCGCGTCCGGCCCGTCCTCGCTGGCCGGGACGACCAGGACCAGTTGGTCGGCGTAGGGCAGGACCCGTGCGGCCAGCGCCGCCGCCGGGTCCATGACGATCAGCTTGTAGTGCCGGTCGAGCACGTCCATCGCCTGGGCGAGCCTCCGGTCGGAGAAGAGCGTGCGATCGGACAGGCGCTGCTCGGCGCCGGCGTCGCTGTCTCCGGCGAGGACCTCCAGCCCGGAGGCGCAGCGGCTGGTGTAGGAACGCATGCTCAGATAGCCGTTGACGTTGTCGAGACCGGCCAGCAGGGAGCTCAACGTCTCGGGCGACTCGCCCTGCACCCGGCGGGACAGCGCGTGGGTGCCGGTGCTGGCGTCGACCGCGAGCACCCGGTCCTCGCGGTAACGGGCGAGGGTGTGGCCGAGCATGAGCGCCGTCGTGGTCTGCCCGGCGCCGCCGGTGCAGCCGAGCACCACCACCCGGCGACTGCCGCTGAAGACCGCCCTGGTCCGCGCCTCATCCACCTCCGAGCCGTCCGTACGGCCTCCGCCGCCGGGCCCGATGACCACCTGGGCCAGTCGTCGCCAGCCGCCGGAGGAGTCGCGTCCGACCACCGACTCCACCCGGCGGACCTTGGCCTCGCCGTGGGACGGCCTGGGCACGGGCACCGCGGGCGTCACGGGATCGGCCTTGGCCGCCCCCGCGGGGACGGCGCGGATCGACATGCCGCCCGGCAGCCCCCCGCTCCTGGGGGTGCCGGTGCCCCGCTGCGCGCCCGCCGGCGGCTCGGGCGACCACGCCTTCGGCGTGTCGGCCTGCCGTCCGATCGGTGCGGGCTGCCCCCTGCGGTGCCGGCTCCGCGCGCCCTCCTCCACCTCCGCCGCCTCCTCGGCACGCCGCCCGACCGGGGCGGGCCCGACGAACCTCGGCACGAAGGAGGGGACGGCCGGAGCCGGGGGCCGCTCGGCGGGGTCGGGCACGACCGTGGGCCTGCCCACCGGGGCCACCCGGGTGGGCGCCGCCGGCTCGACCGGCTCCCGGTCCGCCGGGGTCTCGGCCACGGCCGGAGTCCGGGCCGGAGGTCCGGCGGCGGCCGGAGTCAGGACCGGTGGCTCGGCCGTCGGAGGCTCGGCCGCGGCCGGGGTCTCGGCCGCACGGTCCGGAACCACGGGCTCGGCCGGGGGCCGTACGGGGGTGACGGGTCGTGCGGGAGCCCGCCGTTCACGTGGCGGCAGTAGGCGTGACGGCTCGGCGGCCTCCGAGGGCGCGGCCCGGTCGGGCTGCGCGGCGGCGGAAGCACGCTGGGCCTCGGCGGAGGCGGCGAGCCTGCGCAGGCGCCGCAACGCCTCGGTGTCGATGGGCGCGACCGGAGTCTCGGCCGCCGGCGCCTGCTCCCGCGCGGGAGCGGCACCGGACACGGGAGCGGCACCGGACACGGAGATGGACCCGGTCGAGGCGGCGGGTGCCTGGCCGGCCGATACACCGGGCGATGTGGCGGGGTCTCGCCGGGACGAGCCCTCGACCGGCGCTTCCGGCGCGGGCGCGCCGGACTCGACGGGCGCGCCGGGCTTGGCGGAGGCGGCGGGGGCCACGGATGCCGGTGACGCCGCGGGGGCCGGGGTGACGGGCGTGGGAACTCCGGGTGCCGGGGTGACGGCCTCGGAAGCGCCGGGCACGGAAGGAGAGCGCACGGGCCCCGCAGACGAGGTGGGGACGGTCGCCGGAGGCACGACGGGCCCGGCCGCCACGGGCGCCACCGGGCCGACCGTCGCGGGCGCCACCGGCACAGCGGGTTCAGCCGTCGCAGGCGCCACCGGCGCAGCGGGCGCCACCGGAACGACCGCCGCGGGGATCGCGGTCTCAGCCGCCGCGGGCACGGCGGCCGGAGGGGCGGGGGAAACCGCGGCCTGGGGCTCGGCGGCGGGAACGGGACGGACGAGAGCCGGGGCGGTGCCCCGGCGAGAAGCACGGGCCCTGCCCCAGGTGGCGCGCTCGCGGGCGACCGGAGCCGTGGCGGCCGCCGCCGCGGCGGCGGCCACGGCCGGACGGACCTCACGGGAGCGCGAGGCGGATCCGCGCCGCGGCTGGGCGTGGCGAGCCTTGCGCGAGGACTTGACCCGGACCTCCGCCGCGTGTTGCGGCGCGGCCCGCCAGACCCGGGCGGTCAGCGCGATCTCGGCGGGTTCGGAGACGGGAGCCATCCGGCACCAGGTGCGCGGCTCACCCATGTAGCGCACCTGCGACTGCAGCAGCTCGGTCAGCCTCTTGCTCTCGATCACCGGCCGGGTGGAGAGCCACGTGACGACACCCGGCGGCACCAGGTAGACCACGTGCCACGGAGCCTCGAACGGCAGGCCGAGCAGGTAGAGCAGGAACGACCACGGGGCCAGCACTCCCACGAACCCACCGACCCAGACGATCGGGAGCGGCATCGGCAGCCGTAGGTCGTACAGCTTGTAGAGCCGCTTCTCGATCCTCCAGATATTGGTATACGTGGGCAGATCCACGTGATCCTCCTCTCAGCCTCTCCTAACGTGACCGTCCGGACGCGGTCTCAACCCCCCGAGATGCCCAGCGCGCCGGCGATCGCCTTGGCCGTCACCTCGATGATGTTCGGCACGTAGAAGATCACGCCGATGGCGATCGCGAGGATGATGAACTGGACGAACCGGGTGATCTCACGGGTGAAGAGGAAGAAGAGCGCCACCACCGAGACGATGGCGAGGAAGAGCGGCGCGAAGAAGCTGCGGAGGAAGTCGGCCAGACCTTCGGTGTTGACACCTTCCGGAGGAGCTGAGGGCTGAGCGAGCTCGAAAGCGCTCAGCAGCATGGTCTTGAGAATCACTTCTTGTCCTCCGTACTCACGATCGTGCTCGCCGGACGGCGACGGGCCCGCGGCGCGCACGTGGACGGCCGCACGACGGCGGCTCGTCGGTCAGGGGGGGTCTGCTCACTGTGGACCGGCACCGTTCGATCATGTGTTACCCCACAGACCGGTGTGCGCCGCGGATGTCCTTGACGAACCACTTGTCACCCTGCTTGACCATGGTGAGCAGGTAGGCCTGCTCCAGCTTGCCCCCCACCTGGCCGGGGTCCGGAGCGGTCGAGTCGGGGGACGGCGTCGGCCCCGAGGGCACGCCCCACACGACGGTGGCGGTCACCTCGCGGGTGGTGCCCCCGGCGAGCGGCACGACGAGCTCCTTGAGCGCCATGAAGGTGAACGCGCCGTCCAGTCCTTCGAGGGTGACCCCCGCGTCGGCGTAACGCTGCAGGGAGGCGGTGTCACCCGCGGCGTAGGCCTTGAAGAAGTCTTCCAGGGGGGTGCGGAGCTCCCGCTCGGCGGTGCCGTCGCGGTCGGGCGCGGCCTTGGGCGGCAGGTTGGCCGGCTCCGGCGCCGGCAGGATGCCCGGACGGCCGGAGACCACGAATCTCTCGGCGGCCCGGTCGTAGTAGACCGGCACGGACAGCAACTGCCGACGGTCCGAGGACTGGTAGGTGAGGGTGACGACGGCGTTGTCGGCGTCGACCACCTCGACCCCGTACGGTTGTACCGCTCCAGCGCTCATCCGGCCGAAGCCGTCCCACCCGAACTGGGCCTCGGCGCCCTCGGGGAGGTAGGGGGCCAGCCTGCCCGCCCTCTCCTGGGGGCGGGCGCCGTCGAAGTTGAGGTAGACCGCGGCGAACTGGATGGCGAAGGACGTGCCCTGGGTGGTGGGGAACCCGCTCTCGGAGACGGCGGGGGCGGTGCCGGCGGGGGCGCTCTGCCGGGTGAAGCGCTCGAACGGGGCGCGGACCCCGTTCACCACGATGACGACGATCAACGCCCAGAGGACGGCGCGGCCGGCCCACACCAGCCAGCGACCGCCACCGCCGGACCAGCGGTTGCGCGGCGCGCCCCGCCCGCGGGAGGAGGGCCGGTCGGGATCGAGATCGTCGGGGATGTCGGGGTATGCCGAAAGCTCGGGGTCTCCAGCGATCCGAGGATCACGCTGGACCGTCGACCTTCGAGCCATCACGCCTCCGCTCGCGCCAATCCCCCGGCTGGCGCGGTGTCGTATTGCTGCCGATCCCGTTAGCCATGGTGAAGACTTACTCTAGCCGCCTCACCGATTCTTCCAGGAAAGCCACGCCTATGCTGCAGGCATCGTGGTGACTGAGCAAACCAGGTCTGGATCCCCGGCGGGGCCGTCGATGTCGCCCCCGGGTGACGAAAAGCGCATTATCCCTGGCCAACGCGTGGGCCCATTACTCAAACGCCACCCATTGCTAACTAAACAGCCCCGGGACTGTCGCGACCAGCGCATTTAACGCGAAATCCATCACGTAGCGTCACAAGACGACAGAACGGTTCAGACCCCTCCTGTCGCGCGCCCCGCCCCATGCGGAAGGCCCTGTCCAGGGCCATGCGGAAGGCCCTGTCCAGGCCGGCACGGCGCCGTCCCGGTCGGCCGGAGGCTCCCCCGGGTGATGGCCTCCGGGGGCGGCGTCCGGGATCGGTCGGCCTTCCCCGGACGGATGACCACGCCCCCGAGTGGACGGCCCGCCACCCCGGGGTCCGGCGAAACGTCGGAGCCGTCCTCCGGATGCCGGGTGAGTGCGCGGGCCGTGGGACGGAGTTCACGGAGACGGCGCCGGCCAGGATCCAGCCGGCGTGGGCATGCTCGTCCGGCCCGACGTCGACGGGCTCGTCCGGCCGCTCGCGTACGGCGAAGACCCGCCGCCGGGATATCGGTGCGCGCCCGGCCGCTCGCGTACGGCGAAGACGACCGCCGGGAATCGCGGGATGCCCGGCCTCCCGGTTCACGGACGCCGACAGGACCGCCCGACCGGCTCCGTCACGGGTCAGGCGGCCTTCGCCGAGGGCGTTCAGACGTTGAAGCGGAACTCCACCACGTCGCCGTCGCGCATCACGTAGTCCTTGCCCTCGATGCGGGCCTTGCCCGCCTGGCGGGCGGCGGCAATGGAACCGGCCTCCACCAGCTCGTCGAAGGAGACGATCTCGGCCTTGATGAAGCCGCGCTGGAAGTCGGTGTGGATGACCCCGGCCGCCTCCGGGGCGGTGGCGCCCTTGCGGATCGTCCAGGCCCGGGTCTCCTTGGGGCCGGCGGTCAGGTAGGTCTGCAGGCCGAGGGTCTCGAACCCGACCCGGGCCAGCTGGGACAGCCCCGACTCCTCCTGGCCGACGGATTGCAGGAGCTCCAGCGCCTCGTCGTCGGGAAGCTCGACGAGCTCGGACTCGATCTTGGCGTCCAGGAAGACGGCCTCGGCCGGCGCGACGAGCGCGGACAGCCGGGCCCGCAGCTCCTCGTCGACCAGTTCGTCGGCGTCGAGGTTGAACACGTACAGGAACGGCTTGGCCGTCAGCAGGTGCAGGTCGCGCAGGTCCTTCGGGTCGATCCCCGCGCCCGCGGCCCCGGCGTACAGGGTCGTGCCGCCGTCGAGGAGCTTGACCGCGGCCTCCGCGGCGTCGAGCACGGCCTTGCGCTCCTTGTTGTTCTTGGCTTCCTTCTGCAGGCGGGGAATCGCCTTCTCCAGCGTCTGCAGGTCGGCCAGGATCAGCTCGGTGTTGATCGTCTCGATGTCGCGCTCGGGGGAGACGCCGCCGTCGACGTGGGTCACGTCGGGGTCGCTGAAGACCCGGATGACCTGGCAGACGGCGTCGGTCTCGCGGATGTTGGCGAGGAACTGGTTGCCCCGCCCCTGCCCCTCCGAGGCGCCGCGGACCAGCCCGGCGATGTCGACGAACTCGACCTTCGCCGGCAGGATCTTCGCCGACCCGAAGATCTCGGCCAGCTTCTCAAGACGCGGGTCGGGAACGCCGACGATGCCCACGTTGGGCTCGATGGTGGCGAACGGATAGTTCGCCGCCAGGGCGTTGGCGGTCTTCGTCAGCGCGTTGAAAAGCGTTGACTTGCCGACGTTGGGCAGTCCGACGATGCCGATGCTCAAGCTCACGTGAGCCGAGTTTACGCGGAATGACCCACTGCTACCCGCCGCGGCCAGGTCACAGAGCGGTACACCTCGCAGCCCGCGCCCCCTCACCCGGCCGTCGTCTCCCTGCCCGCGGCGGACGTGTTCCCCCAGGAGGGGACGCGTTCCACAGGGGGAAGGCCCGACCGGCCGCGAAGGCGTGTCGGCGCGCCGGAAGCGGCCGGGCCTGGAATCATGCCGGGGTGGACATCATGGCACTCGCCTTCCAGCTCGCCGTGGGACTCGCGGCGGGACTCGTGATCGGGTTCCTCCTCGGCCGGGCGCGTGCCTCCTCCGGAGCCACGGATGTCACCGCGCGCCTGGCCGACGCCGAGGCCCGCGCGAAGATCGCCGAGGAGAGGGCCGCCTACATCGAAGGTCAACTCTCCGACCGGTTCCAGGCCCTGTCGAGCAAGGCACTCGACGTCAACAACCTGCGCTTCCTGGAGCTGGCCGAGACGAAGCTGGCCGCCGGGCGGGCCGAGGCCGCCGGCGAGCTGGAGCGGCGCAAGCAGGCCGTCGAGCACCTGCTGGAACCGCTGAAGGACACCCTGGCCCGCGTCGAGGCACAGCTGCGTGACACCCAGCTCGGGCAGCGGGCCGCCCACGCCGAGCTGGCCAAGCACATCGACATCGTCCGCGAGAGCAACGAGCAGCTCCGCGCGCAGACGGACGTGCTGGTGCGAGCCCTGCAGCGGCCGGAGGCCCGGGGCCGGTGGGGGGAGCTCCAGCTGCGCAGGGTCGCCGAGATCGCCGGCATGCAGCGGTTCTGCGACTTCGACGAGCAGGCGAGCGTCACCACCGCCGACGGCGCGCTACGGCCCGACATGGTCGTGCGGCTCGCGGGCGGCAAGAACATCGTGGTCGACTCCAAGGTCTCCCTGGCCGCGTACCTGGAGGCCGCCGAGTCCGGCGATCCCGACCACCGGTCGAGCCGGCTCGACGCCCACGCCCGGCACGTGCGCGAGCACGTGGACCGGCTGGCCGCCAAGTCCTACTGGCAGGCGTTCAGCCCGGCCCCGGAGTTCATGGTGCTGTTCATCCCCGGTGAGGCCTTCCTCGCCCCGGCCCTGGAGCGCGATCCCGGCCTGCTGGAGTACGCCATGCGGCGGCGGGTCCACATCGCCACGCCCACCACGCTGATCACCATGCTCCGCACCGCGCAGTACGCCTGGCAGCAGGCCGCGCTCAGCGAGAACGCGCGGGCGGTCTTCGAGGTGGGCAAGGAGCTCTACGAGCGGCTGGGCAGCATGGGGCGGAACATGGAGGCGATGGGCCGCTCGCTGGGCCGGGCGGTGGAGGCCTACAACCGGACCGTCGGCTCCCTGGAGACGCGGGTCCTGGTGAGCGCCCGGAAGCTGAACGACCTGGGACTGGTCGACGCCGATCTGGACACGCCGCAGACGGTCGAGGACCTGCCCCGGGCGCTCACCTCACCCGAACTGCTGGCAGAAGAGGAGCCAAGCCCGTCTCTCGTACCACGGCAGAACGGTAAGTTGGCCAACGACCTGCCCTAGAAACTGTTCCCTGCCGACGCCGACGGCCGGACACTGGGGGCGGAGGGCGTTGGCGACGAGGGGCCGGGGGGCGACTGGTGGACGAGCGGGCCGGCGGGAAGCCGGTTGGCGGGGTGATCGCATGAATGGGCACTACCGGGGCACCGGCGTCCGGCTGACCGTCCGGGGTGCGGTGGCCCTCGTGCTGACGTCCACGCTCCTGGGCTACGTCCTGCAGGCGGTGTTCGGGCCGGCGACGCTGACCGGGCTGGCGTTCGCGGTCGGCTGCGTGGCCGCGGTGATGCTCGTGAACCGCCGTGATCTGCTCTCGCTGGTGGTCTCCCCACCGTTGATCTTCTTCGCGGCCACCGTGGCCGCCCAGGCGGTCCGCTCGCTGTTCGCGCCCACCCCGATCCAGGCCTTCGGCCTGGGCATGTTCACCGCCCTGTCCGGCCAGGCCCCGTGGTTGTTCGGGGGCTCGCTGCTGGTGTTGGTCATCGCCTGGCGGCGCGGCCTGACCCGGTGCGTACGCGAACTGCGTGACGAGCTGCGGGCGCCCAGAGCCGAGGTTCCCCGGCCCAGGAGCGGCGAGAGCGCCGCGTTCGCCCCCGAGCCGGAAGGCTACTTCGAGCCCAGGGTGTACGGCACGCCGCGCGAGGGCCAGTAGCCCGGGTACCCGCCGTCCGAGCCGGGGCCGGGCCGGACGCCGCGGGCACGGCCGGGGTCGTACGCCGACGACCGGAGCGTCCACGGTACGGGGTGGCGGCCCGTGCCGTCCCGAAGTGCAGGGCACGGTGCGCGATATGACGTCCCGGGACGTCCCGGGACGCGTGGCGACGGCACGAGACGTCCCGGGACGGTGGCCCGGGGCGCGGGGCGACGGTCAGACGGCGGTGACGCGCAGATCCTTGCGCAGCTCGTGCGGGAGGGCGAAGCGGACGCTCTCGTGGACGGACTCGACCTCCTCGACGTCCTCGAAGCCGTGCCGGGCCAGGCGGGCCAGGACTCCGGCGACGAGTTCCTCGGGGACCGAGGCGCCGCTGGTCACGCCGACCGTGGTGACGCCGTCGAGCCACTCGTCCTTGATGAGGGAGGCGTCGTCGACCAGATAGGCGGCGTCGGCCCCGTGGTCACGGGCGACCTCGACCAGCCGCTTGGAGTTGGAGGAGTTCTCCGAGCCGACGACGATGACGAGCTCGGCCTGGGCGGCGATCTCCTTGACGGCGACCTGACGGTTCTGGGTGGCGTAGCAGATGTCGTCGCTCGGCGGGTCGATCAGGTTGGGGAAACGCGCCTTGAGCCGGGAGACCGTCTCGGTGGTCTCGTCCACCGACAGCGTGGTCTGGGATAGCCACACCAGCCGCTCGGGGTCCTTGACCTGGACGGTGTCGACCGCCTGCAGGCCGTCGACGAGCTGGATGTGGTCGGGCGCCTCACCGGCGGTGCCTTCGACCTCCTCGTGGCCTTCGTGGCCGATGAGCAGGATGTCGTAATCCTGCGAGGCGAAGCGCTTGGCCTCGTTGTGCACCTTGGTGACCAGGGGGCAGGTGGCGTCGATCGTCTTCAGGCTGCGCCGGGCGGCCTCCTGGTGGACCGCCGGGGAGACTCCGTGGGCGGAGAAGACGACGATGGCGCCCTCGGGCACCTGCTCGGTCTCCTCGACGAAGATAGCTCCTCGCTCCTCCAGCGTCTTGACCACGTGGGTGTTGTGGACGATCTGCTTGCGGACGTAAACGGGGGCGCCGTACTGCTCCAGGGCCTTCTCCACGGTCTGCACCGCACGGTCGACCCCCGCGCAGTAGCCGCGGGGCTTCGCCACAAGTACTCGTCGGGTCGCGGGGGTCTTCGAAGTCATGCTCTTATGCTACGTGGAACGCTCACACAGGCTGCCCATATGTCCTATGAGCTCATACGGCACAGTCTTGGCACACTAGCCTTCTCATACAGACCTCCCAGGGAGACGACATGTCAGTCCCCGACATGATTCGCAATGTCACACAAAAGGCGAAGGACCTGCCGCTCCACATGCTGCAGACCGCGTTGAGCGGGGTCGGCCAGGCCCTGTCACTCGGCGGCAAAGTGCGGGACAAGATCAAGGGCCTCGCCGGCCAGGAGGAGGGACTCGACGAGTCCCATGAGAAGGCGGCCGACCAGTCGGTGGAGACCGCGGAGAAGGCCGAGGAGAAGCCCGCCCGCCGCGAGCCGATCATCTTCGCGCCGCGTCCCGAGAAGGCCGCGGACACGACCTCCTCCGCTGAGGGCAACGGCGTCAAGACCGCTCCCGAGCCGATCATCTTCAGCCCCGCCAAGCCCAAGCCCGCCGAGACCGCGACCGAGACCAAGCCCGCCGAGGTCAAGACCGAGACCGCCGAGACCACGGCCAAGCCCGAGCCCAAGGCCGCCGAGGCCAAGCCGGAAACCTCCCAGACGCCCGCCGGAACTGCCGAAACTCAGGTCGCCGAACCCGCCGCCAAGACCGCCGAGGTCGAACCCGAGCCCGAGACCAAGCCCGCCGAGGCCGCCGCCAAGCCGGAGACCAAGGCCCCGGAGACCGGGACCGCCGAGACCTCCGCCGTCGAGACCACGCCCGTCACCGCTGAGGTCCCCGCTCCCGAGGCCGCCGAGGTCCCCGCTCCCGGGGCCGAGGCGCCCGCGGGGGTGAAGGTGGAGGTCGCGCAGGTCGAGGTGGCGAAGCCGGAGAGCACGGACGCCGCCGCGGTCGAGGTGACCGAGACCCGGGTGGCCGGTCCCGAGGGCGCGCCGCCGGCCGACGTCCCGGCCGAGCCGATGCCCGGCTACGCGGGGCTGACCGTCGCCTCCCTGCGGGCCCGGATGCGCGGCAAGTCCGCCGAGCAGATCCGGGAGCTCCTGGCCTACGAGCGGGCCACCTCCGCCCGGGAAGCCGTCGTGCGCATGTACGAGAACCGCCTGGCCAAGCTGGAAGCCGCCGAATAGTCACGCCCGGCGCGTAGGCTCCGGCCATGACCTCGAAGACCACCCCCGAGCAGCCCCTCCCCGTCCGCACGGTGTTGCAGATGGTCGGCGGCTGGATCGGCAAGCTCGGCACCGTCTGGGTGGAAGGGCAGATCACCGAGCTGACCGCCCGCGGCGGCACGGTGTTCCTGACGTTGCGTGACCCGGTGGCCAACGTGTCCGCCCGGGTCACGTGCCCGCGCGGCGTCTACGAGGCGACCGTGCCACGGCCCGTGGACGGGGCCCGGGTCGTGATGCACCTGAAGCCGGACTTCTGGGTCAACAGGGGTTCCTTCGCGTTCACCGCGCTGGAGATGCGGCCGGTCGGGGTCGGCGAGTTGCTGGCGCGGCTGGAGCGGCTGCGCCGGCTTCTCGCCTCCGAGGGACTGTTCGGGGTCGACAGGAAGCGGCGGCTGCCGTTCCTGCCGGGCACGATCGGGCTGGTCTGCGGTCGCGACTCGGCCGCCGAACGCGACGTGCTGGAGAACTCGCGGCGCCGCTGGCCCGCGGTGCGCTTCAAGGTCGAGCAGGTGGCCGTGCAGGGCCCGTACGCCGTGGGCGAGGTCATCGAGGCGGTGCGGAAGTTCGACGCGGACGGCGAGATCGACGTGATCGTGATCGCGCGGGGCGGCGGCTCGATGGAGGACCTGCTGCCCTTCTCCGACGAGGCGCTGGTCCGGGCGGTGGCGGCGTGCCGCACGCCCGTGGTCAGCGCGATCGGCCACGAGCAGGACAACCCGCTGCTCGACCTGGTCGCCGACGTGCGGGCGTCGACGCCCACGGACGCGGCGAAGAAGGTCGTGCCGGATGTCGGCGAGCAGCTGGCTCTGATCCGGCAGCTCCGCGACCGGGGCCGCAGGGTGGTCGGCGGCTGGGTGGACCGCGAGACGGCCTGGCTGACCGCGGTCCGCTCCCGGCCCGCCCTCGCCGACCCGGTCCGTGAGATCGAGCGCCGGGCGGAGCAGGCCGAGCAGCTCAGGGACCGGGCCAGACGTGCCCTCACCGGTTCCCTCGACCGCGCCCAGGACTCGCTGGGGCACCTGCGTGCCCGCCTGGTGTCGCTCTCACCCGCCGCGACCCTGGAGCGGGGGTACGCGATCGTGCAGCGCCCCTCGGGCGAGGTCGTGCGGCTGGCGAGCGAGGTCGCCCCGGGCGACGAGCTGACGGTGCGCTTCGCCGACGACCGGATCACGGTCAGGAGCGATCCCGCCACGTGAGCGGGGGATAGCCGTCCTCGACGAAGCCGAGCGCCCGGTAGAGCGGCTCCCCGTCGGAGGTCGCGTGCAGGTCGACCTTGCCGATCCCCCTGTCGCGGTACCACCCCAGCAGGGCCAGCAGGATGGCCCTGCTGTGCCCCCGGCGCCGGTGGCGGGGGTCGGTGGTCATGCCCTGGACGTAGCCGTGGCGGCCGTCGGGCAGGGCGGGACCGGGGAACCGCTGGAAGATCAGGCCGATCCCGCAGGCGGCCAGGCCGTCCCCGGGGGCGTCCACCACGTAGACGGCCGTGTCGGGGTCGTCCAGGCGCAGGGCGAGGCTGTCGGCGTACGCCTCCTGCCACCCGCCGCTGACCGGGGCACCGCCGTCGCGGGCCATGCGGTCGGCGAGGATCTCGCGGAGGCGGACGAGCTCGGGGATGTCCTCGGGGGTCGCACCACGCACGCTCATCCGCACAGTTTCCCAGACGTGGGCTGGGTCACCGGCGGGCGGACGACCTCTAGGGTGGGGATGTGGCCGATGAGAAGACGACACCGTCATACGAGCAGGCGCGCGAGGAGCTGGCCGAGGTGGTCCGCCGCCTGGAGGCGGGCGGGCTGACGCTGGAGCAGTCGATCGAGCTGTGGGAGCGCGGCGAGAAGCTCGCGGCGCTGTGCGAGGAGTGGCTCCAGGGCGCCCGGGTGAAGCTCGCCGCCGCGATGGCCCAGCGCAAACAGCCCGACCTGTCGGGCGACAGCCCGTTCTGACCCGGCCCTTCGCGATCTCCCGGCCTGTCCCTGCGCGCCTTCCCCGGTTTCCGGCTGCTCCGGGAGGAGCGGACGGAAACCGGGGCCGGGGTCAGGGAGTGACCTTTTCCTGCTGTCTGAGGGAGCCGGCCAGGGTGGACAGTTCCTCCCAGGAGGCGGTGCCGGTGACGACGAGCGTCACGTCGGGGAGGAAACGGACGAGGGACCGCTGGTTCTTGTCCTCGCGGACGCGCTGCTCCCAGCTCACGCCGCCGATCCGGACGGTGCCGGTGACCGTGGAGGTGTTGGCCAGGCGGTTGGCGAACTCGGCCGCCGGCTTCTCGTTGCTCTCGGCGAGCATGGCGTGGGCGCGCTTGTCGTCGGGGCCCTTGGCCGTGGCGAAGCCGAGCCGCCAGGTGGCCGTGCCCTTCTCGTCGGTCGCCCTGGAACTGGTGGGCACCCACCCCGCGGGAACCCGCTCCGGCGCCCACACCTGGTAGGACGCGGCACGGCGCAGGTTGGCGAGGGAGATCGAGTAGTCGACCTCGGGGATGTGCTCCGTCCTGCTCTGCGGTGTGATCAGCAGGAAGACGCCGACGGCTGCCAGGCATACGGCCATGGCGAACGCGTAGGCGTAGAACCCCTGGGTGAACCTCTTCACGACTGTCGAGACTATCCGTTCGGGGAGGCAGTCCGGTCCGAAGGGCCGGTGCCGGGGCGCCCTCAGGGGCGGCGGATCTGCCCGATGATGGCGAGCACGTTCTCGACGAGCGCCCGGGAGGCGTCCTCGTCGTCGGAGAGGGCGACCTCGGAGACGGCGGCGGCCAGCGCGCCGGTGAGGACCACGACCAGCGCGCCCTCGTCGTCCTCGAAGAGGGCGGCGTTGCGCTTGGCCCACTGGCGCAGCCGGTCACGCATGATGACCTCGAAACCGGGAGGCCCGTCGCCGCGCAGGAACAGCGCCGAGATCTCCCGCTCGACCAGGCAGCCCTCCAGGTAGGCGCGGGCCCCGGCGACGAACAGCCGCATCGGGTCGGTCTCGCCCTCGGCGCGGGCCTCCTGGACGGCCTGTTTGGTCCGCTGGGTCTGCCGCGCCTGGAACTCCTCGAAAAGCGTGAGGTAGAGGTCGGCCTTGCCGGAGAAGTGGTGGTAGAGGCTGCCGACGCTCGCCCCGGCGCGGGCGACCACGTCGGTGACGCCGGCCTCGGCGAAACCGCTTGTGACGAAGATCTCCCTGGCGGCGGCCAGGAGCGCGACGCGTGTGGCGGCGCCTCGCTCCGAGGTCCGTGCTGTCACGCCTCTCACCAGCCATTCCATGTCGCTGCCCGTGGTGGGGACATTATCCTCCGCCGACCGGTCATCAGGGGGACAACTACGATCGTTGTATTAATCCACGAGAGGGGTTTCCCGCCATGTCCGATCAGACGTCCGTTCCCGCCGCCCTCGCCACGGGTGAGCACGCACCTGATCGCAACCTCGCCCTCGAACTGGTCCGGGTCACCGAGGCGGCCGCGATGGCCGCGGCCCGCTGGGTGGGGCGCGGCGACAAGAACGGCGCGGACGGCGCCGCGGTGAACGCGATGCGCCAGTTGATCAACACGGTGTCGATGAACGGCGTGGTCGTCATCGGTGAGGGGGAGAAGGACAACGCGCCGATGCTCTACAACGGCGAGTCCGTCGGTGACGGCAGCGGCGCCGAGTGCGACGTGGCCGTGGACCCGATCGACGGCACCCGGCTCACCGCGCTGGGCATGCCGAACGGCATCTCGGTCATCGCCGTCAGCGAGCGCGGCTCGATGTACGACCCGTCGGCCGTCTTCTACATGGACAAGCTGGTCACCGGCCCCGAGGCGGCGTCCTCGGTCGACATCAACGCGCCGGTGGCCGACAACATCGCCGCGGTGGCACGGGCCAAGGGCTGCTCCTCCTCGGACGTGACCGTGGTCATCCTCGACCGCCCCCGCCACGAGAAGATGATCCAGGAGATCCGGGAGGCCGGAGCGCGGATCAAGCTCATCACCGACGGCGACGTCGCCGGTGCCATCATGGCGGCCCGCGCGGGCACCGGCATCGACCTGATGCTCGGCATCGGCGGCACCCCGGAGGGCATCATCGCGGCCTGCGCCCTCAAGTGCCTGGGCGGCGTCATCCAGGGCAGGCTCTGGCCGCAGGACGACGCCGAACGGCGCCGGGCGCTGGACGCGGGCCTCGACCTCGACGCGACGCTCACCACCGACGACCTGGTCAGGTCGGACGACGTGTTCTTCGCGGCCACCGGGATCACCGACGGCGAACTCATGCAGGGCGTCCGCTACCGCGGTGGCCGGGCCGTCACCAACTCCCTGGTCATGCGCGGCCGGTCCGGCACGATCCGGAAGATCGAGAGCGAGCACCAGCTCTGGAAGCTGCGCGCCTACAGCGCGATCAACTTCGACAGCGCCGGCTGACCCGCGCAGCCCGGCGGCCCGGCCGGTCGCCGGAGCCGCGCGGCCGGGCCGCCGGTGACGGGCCGGGACCGGTCGGCGGCCGAAGCGAGAGCGGCCGGCGACAGACCGGGAGGTCAACGGCGGAACCAGGAGCGCCGGGGGCGTTTGGGCGCCTTGGCGACGATGCCGCCCAGCGCCACCAGGCCGGTGATCTCGATGATCGGACCATCGGGCGAGGCCGGGACCTGGTTCTTCTTCCCGCCCATGAAGGCCGAGGCGGGCATCTCGATCCGGACGCCCTCCGGGACGATGAGCGTGAGGGTCCCGGCCAGCACGGTGACCTGAAGGGTCACGTGGCGGGACTGCAGGAGCGCCTCGCGCAGGTCGAGCGTGACGTTGGCGCAGACGGCGGTGGCGGTGAACCGGGTGGGCACCACCCAGCGTCCCGAGCGCTCCTCGGAGCTGAAGAACGCCGCCACCGGCCGGACGTCGGTGCGCAGCGGCCGGGCCTCCGGTGGGAGCAGATCGGTGATGAGGGCTTCGAGCTCCCCGAACGTGCGGGCCCGGTAGAGGGCGTCGGTGCGTTCCTCGTGCTCGGTGTGGTCGAGCCGCCCGTCGGCGAGCGCGTCGCCCAGCACGGCGGCCACCTTCTCACGGTCGGCGTCTCCGGCCCGCAGGTCGGCGGGACGGATCTCGCGGTCGTTGCGGCGGACGGCGGGGGGACGGGGGCGGGGACTCTCCACCCTTCGACAATAATCGCCGCCGGTGCTTCGGAGGCGCGACCCGGTGCCTTGCCGCCCGGTCACGGCCGCCCCCATCACGGCCGCCCCCATCACGGCCGATCCGATCACAGAGCCGCCCCCGTCACGGCCGATCCGATCACGGCCGATCCAGTCACAGAGCCGCCCCCGTCACGGCCGACCCGGCAGCGGCGGCGGTCACCCGGCGGAATCGCAAGGTGATCACCCATTGACCCCCGGGTGGACCACCCATACCCTGGCGGGAACTTGAACCCCCCTCATGTTTCCTGGAGGTCGTCGTGCCGACCCCACGTGACCGGCGGGCGCGGGTGGCCACCTGGGCCGCGTTCTTCGTCCAGGGCCTCTGCTTCGCCACCCTGCTCACCCATGTGATCGACCTCCAGCACAAGTTCGAACTGAGTGACGGTGACCTCACCCTCGTCCTGCTCCTGGTGCCGGTGATCGCCGGTGTCGGGAGCGGCGCCGCGGGCCTGCTCACGAGCAGGTACGGCAGCGCCGCGATCCTGCGGGTCTCCCAGGTGGGCGTCTGCGCCGTCGTGGTCCTGTCGGGCTGGAACGACCGGCTCGCCGGTCTCTACGCGCTCAGCGCCCTGTTCGGCCTGCTGGTGGGGGCGGTCGACGCGGCGATGAACATGCAGGCGGTCGCGGTCGAGCGCCGGTACGGCATGAGCGTGCTGACCGGCTTCCACGCCGTGTGGAGCGTCGGCTCGATGCTGGGCGCCGGGATCAACTCGGCCTTCAGCGCCCTCGGCGTGGAGTTGGGCTGGGCCTTCACCGTCCCGGCGGCGATAGGCGCGGTGGTCTCGGTGGTCATGCTCCCCCGCCTGTACGGGCGGGACGAGGAGAATGTGCCCGAGCGGGCCACGGGGACGGCGCGGGCGGCCCGGGTGCCGTGGCGGCCGATCATCCCGCTCTGCCTGGCGATGGCGTTCCTGTACGTCGGCGACGCGGCGGTCTCCAACTACGGCACGGTCTACATGGAGAAGGCGCTGCACGCCGGCGGATGGCTGGTGCCGTTCGGCTACCTCGTCTACCAGGCGACCATGCTCCTGGCGCGGGTCCCCGGCGACCTCGCCGTGCGCAGGTACGGCCCGGCGCCCGTGGTCCGCGCGGGCGCGATCATCGCGGCGGCGGGCACGGTCGGCATCGTCGTCGCGCCGGGCGTCCCGGTGGCCGTGGTGGCGTTCGGGCTGGTCGGCATCGGTCTGTCGATCATCGCCCCCCAGTCGTTCTCCGCCGCGGGCCGCCTCAGCGCCGGGGCGGAGACCGCGATCGCGCGGGTCAACATGTTCAACTACGTCGGCTTCCTGGTCGGCGCCGCGGTGGTGGGCACCGTCAACGACGTCGTGAGCGCGCGTGCGGCGTTCATCCCGGCCGCGATCCTGGTCGGCCTGGTCGTCTTCCTCGCCGGAGGCTTCCGGCCCGCCCCGGAGCCCACCGCCCGCGGTGCCGCCCCGGCCTGAGACGGGAGGCCCGCAGACCTTCCCCGCCTGAGACGGAGGCGCGGAGACCTTCCCCGCCTGAGACGGAGGCCCGGAGGCCGTCCCGGGCGGGCGGAGACCGGTCAAGGACAAGGACGCTGGTCCCGTTTGGCCTCCTCGTAGGCGGCGCGGGCCGCGCGGACCTCCGGCAGGTCCGAGACCTCGGCGACCGGCACGTCCCACCAGGCGGTGGTGTCGGGGCCGGGGCCGGGAACCGTCTCGACGTACACGACGGTGGTCCCCGACGCCTCGCGGGCCTTGAGCAGGGCGGCCCGCAGCGTCGGAGGGTCGGCGGCGCGCAGCACCTCGGCCCCCAGGCTGGCCGCGTTGGCGGCCAGGTCCACCGGTAGCGGCGGGCCGTCCAGGTCACCCGAGGGGCCACGCATCCGGTAGGCCGTGCCCAGACGCCCGGCACCGACCGATTCCGACAGGTTGCCGATGGAGGCGAAGCCGTGGTTGTCGACCAGGACGATGACGAGCTTGACGCGCTCCTGCACGGCGGTGGCGATCTCCTGGGCCATCATCAGGTAGGAGCCGTCGCCGACCAGCACGAACACCTCGCGCTCCGGCGCGGCCAGCTTCACGCCGAGCCCGCCGGCGATCTCGTAGCCCATGCACGAGTAGCCGTATTCCACGTGGTACTGCCCGGGGTCCGAGGCGCGCCACAATTTGTGCAGGTCCCCGGGCATCGACCCGGCCGCGTTGACCACCACGCCGCCTTCGGCGACGTCGTTGAGCATGCCGAGCACGACCGGCTGGGTGAGCGCGTCACCGGTGGTGACCCGGGAGACGTGCCGCTGCCAGTCGCGGGTCAGCCTCGCCGCCCGGGCGGTCCAGCCGGGGTCGGCCCGCCAGCCGCCCGGGGCCAGCGCCCGCAGTGCCTGGCGGGCGTCGGCGACGAGCATCCCGCCCGCGTGCTTGGCCGCGTCGAAGGCGGCGATGTTGACGGTGAGGAAGGCCGCCTGGCCGAACAGGGTGCGGGAGGCGGTGGTGAAGTCGCTGTAGCGGGTGCCGATCCCCAGGACCAGGTCGGCCTCGCGGGCCAGCGCGTTGGCCGCCGCGGTGCCGGTGTGCCCGACGGCGCCGACCGCGCACGGGTGGTCGTGTGGCAGGACGCCCTTGCCCGCCTGGGTTTCGGCGACCGGGACGCCGTGCTCGTGGGCGAAAACGGCCAGCTCGGTCCAGGCCTGGCTGTACTTCACCCCGCCGCCGGCCACGATGAGCGGCCGGTGCGAGCCGCGCAGCAGCGCGTGCGCCCGCTCCAGCGCGGCCGGCTCGGGGAGGGGCCGGGGGATGTGCCAGACACGGCGGGCGAACAGCGCCTCGGGCCAGTCGTACGCCTCCGCCTGCACGTCCTGGGGCAGGGCGAGGGTGACCGCGCCGGTCTCGGCCGGGTCGGCCAGCACCCGCATCGCGCCCAGCAGCGCCGCGGGCAGTTGTTCGGGCCGGTCGACGCGGTCGAAGAACCGGGAGACCGGGCGCAGCGTGTCGTTGACGCTCGCCCCGGGCAGGCGGGGGTCTTCCAGCTGTTGCAGGACCGGGTCGGCGACGCGGGTGGCGAAGATGTCGCCGGGCAGCAGCAGCACCGGCAGGCGGTTGACGGTGGCCAGGGCCGCGCCGGTGACCAGGTTGGTGGCGCCCGGCCCGATCGAGGTGGTGCAGGCCAGGGTGGACAGCCGGTTGCGGGTGCGTGCGTAGCCGACCGCGATGTGCACCATGGCCTGTTCGTTGCGGGCCGGGTAGTAGGGCAGGGCGGCGCTCGTGCCGGCGCCCTGTTCGGCCAGGGCCTGGCCGATGCCGGCGACGTTGCCGTGGCCGAAGATGCCCAGACAGCCGGCCACCAGCCGGTGCTGTTCGCCGTCGCGCTCGGTCCACTGGTTGGCGAGGAACCGCACCAGTGCCTGAGCCACCGTGAGTCTCATTCACAACGCCTTCGTCATCGGAACCCTGGGGTCGATCGGCTGCTCCGCCCAGGAGGTGCGGACCCACGCGTGCCGGGGGTCGTCGCAGCAGGCCATCGACCGTTGCCCGGCGGGCCCGGCCAGCACGTTCAGGTAGTACAGGTCGTAGCCGGGGGCCGCCATCGACGGGCCGTGGTAGCCGTGCGGGACCAGGACCACGTCACCGCTGCAGACCTCGGCGAGGACGTCGTGGGTGCCGTAGACCCGCTGGTAGCCGGGGCCGCCCTCGAAGTAGTAGATCTCCTCCAGCACGGCCTCGTGCTCGGAGAGGGTGTCGTGCTTGTGCGGTGGGTAGGACGACCAGTTGCCGCCGGGGGTGAGCACCTCCACCGCGACGAGTTTGTCGCAGTCGAAGGCGTCCGGGGCGCAGAAGTTGTTGACCTGCCGCGTGGCCTGCCCCGCCCCTCGTACCTCGACCGGGACCTCGTGCGCCGGACCGTACCGGACCGGGAAACGGTGGGTCGCGCGGGCCGAGGGGAACGCGAAGCGGCCCTCGCCGGTGATCCGGACGATCGCGCCGATCGGCAGGTACGCGAAGTCGGTCACCGCGTGGAAGACCGAGGTCCTGCCGTCCAGCACGAGCCGCACGCCGTCGCACTCGATCACGCACGCGCCCGACAACGGCAGGACGAGCATCTCCTCGTCCTCGGTGGCGAACTCGACGCTCTCACCGGACAGGCAGAGCAGGCGGAGCCCGGCGTAGGTCCATCCGGCCGACTCGGGAGTGATCGACAGCGCCCAGGGCGCCCGCACGGTGCTTCCTGCCGGGATGAAGGTCATGGCTGCTCCTCGCATGGCGGCTCGCCGTGGCACGACCCACCGGCGCCGTACCGGCCTGCTCGCTCGGTCATGCCACCTCCAGCATGGCCACGGCGGTGTCGACGGCCGCGGCCACGTCGTCATCGGAGGGGTACAACAACGCGCGGCCCACCACAAGACCCCGGACCCCGGGAAGTCGCAGAGCCTTGCGCCAGGCGGCGTAAGCCTGCTCCGGCGTGTCGCCGGGATCACCGCCGAGGAGCAGTGTGGGAAGCGTGGTGGCGCGCATCACCCGTTCCATGTCCTCGACCACGGGGATCTTCAGCCACGTGTGCGCGGAGGTGGCGCCGAGCCCCTGGGCGACGTGCACGGACCGGATGACGCCCTCGGGTGACAGGTCGTGGGCGACCGCGCCGCTCACCCGGCGGGACCAGAACGGTTCGACCATCGCGACCAGGCCGTGCCCGGCCAGCTCGGTGATCGCCTGGGCGCACGACTCCAGGGTGCGGGCGGTGGCGGGGTCGTCCAGGCCGATCCGGCAGAGCATCTTGCCGCCGTCCAGGCGTCCCCGGACGATCGAGGACGTGTCGTAGGCGGTGAACCGGTCGTCGAACTCGAAGGTGGAGCCCTGCAGGCCGCCCCGGTTCATCGAGCCGATGACGATCTTGTCGTCCAGTGCGCCGAGCAGCATGAGGTCCTCGACGACGTCGGGGGTGGCGAGCAGCCCGTCCACACCGGGCCTGGCCAGGGCGATCATGAGCCGGTCCAGCAGTTCGACCCGGTCGCCCATGGCGAAGGGGCGACCGCCGACGCCGACGGCACCCCTGGCCGCGTGGTCGGCGGCGATGACGAGGATCCGGTCACGTCTCTCCAGCAGCCCTCTGCGCCGCCGCGCCGCCGCGGCCTCCGCGATCCGCTCGGGGAAGCGCGCCCGCGTCTCCAGCAGCATCCGGTGGTCCTCCTCCCGCATGACCCCGGCCGCCCGCACGCCACCATCCGGTCGCACGCCGCCATCCGGTCGCACGGCACCGCCAGGTCGCACGGCACCACCCGCCCGCGCGCCACCGCCCGGACGTACGGCGCCGCCCGCCCGGACGTCGCCGTCCGCCCCGCTCACCGCGCGCCCCCGGTGTCCGGCTCCGCCGCGCGCCCGGCGGGCGAGAGCACGTCGCGCGGTGGTTCGCCGGGTGCGGAGCCGTCCGCCGGAGAACCGCCAGGGGAGAGCTCGTCGACGGGGCGCCCGTCGAGGACGGCTTCGATCTCGGCGAGTACGGGCATGGCCGGGGCGCAGGCCAGGCGACCGGCGACGATCGCGCCGGCCGCGTTGGCCAGCCGCAGCGTCCGCTCGAGCGGCAGCCCGGCCAGCAGACCGTGACACAGCGCCCCGCCGAAGGCGTCACCCGCGCCCAGCCCGTTGACCACCCGCACCGGCACCGGCGCCACCTCCACCGTCTCGCGCGCGGTCATCCCCAGCACTCCGCCGCTGCCCTGCTTGATCACCGCCAGCTCCACCCCGGCCGCCAGCAAGGCCTCCCCGGCCGCGTGCGGCTCGGCGCGCCCGGTGGCCACCGCCGCCTCCTGCACGTTGCCCACCGCCACCGTGACCTGCCCCAGCGCCGCCCGCACCTGCTCTGCCGCCTGCTGCTCACCCGCCCAGAACATCGGCCGGTAGTCCAGATCCAGCACGGTCAACGGCGCCCGGCCCCGGGCCCGCCAGGCCGCGAAATGCGCTGCCCGGGACGGCTCCTGCGACAGTCCCGTCACCGTCGCCCAGAACACCCCGGCCCCGGCGACGGCCGCCAGATCCAGTTCCTCGGCCCGGATCTGCAGATCCGGCGCCGTGGGAGACCGGTAGAAGAACAGCGGGAAATCCTCCGGCGGCCGGATCTCGCAGAACGTCACCGGGGTGGGCAGGTGCGCCACCGCACTGACATACCGGTCGTCGACCCCGTAACCGCGCAACGCGTCGAGGATGAACAGGCCGAACGGATCGTCCCCGACCCGGGTGATCACCGCGCTGGCCCGGCCCAGCCGGGCCGCGGCCACCGCCACGTTGGTCGGGCTGCCGCCCAGATACTTGCCGAAGGTCTCCACCCGCCGCAGCGAGACCCCCACCTGCAGCGGGTAGACGTCCACCCCGACCCGCCCCATCGTCAGCACCTCGATCATGCCGTCCCCTCGCCCGTCCCCTCGCCCGTCTCCCGGCCGGGTCCGGCGGGCCCGCCCGGCCCGGCGGAGCCGTCCGGTCCGGCCGGTGCTCCCGGTCCGGCCGGTGCTCCCGGTCCGGCCGGTGCTCCCGGTCCGGCGGGCCCGCTCAGCCCGGCGGAGACAGTGGGCAGGGCCCGGAGGTAGGCCAGGCCGGTGCGGACGTCCCGCCCGGGATCGGCGTGCTCGCCGGTCACGATGACGTCCTGCTCCAGCACGTACCAGCCGTCGTAGCCGGCCGCCGTCAGGGTCGCGACGATGCCGGCCACGTCCACGTCGCCGTGGCCCAGCGGGCGGTACAGGCCCCGGGCCACGGCCCGGGTGTAGCTCAGGGCTCCGGCGCGCACCCGGCCCGCCAGGGCGGCGTCGACGTCCTTGAGGTGCACGTGCGCGATCCGGCCGGCCGCGCGCGCGGCCAACGCGCCCGGATCGGTGCCGCCGATGAGCAGGTGACCGGTGTCCAGGCACAGCGGCACGGTGCTGCCGGCCAGCACCCGGTCGACCTCCTCGCCGGTCTCGACCATGGTCCCGACATGCGGGTGCACCACGAGCAGGCGGCCCGCCTCCTCGGCCTGGCGCCCGATCCGGTCCAGGTTGCCCAGCAGGGTCCGCCAGCCGTCCGCGTCCAGCGACGGCCTGCCGTCGTAGCCGTCCACGCCGGTCGCGGCGGCCACGACCACCGCGGTGTCCTCGTCGGAGGCGGCCAGCGCGGCCCGGATCCGCGGCGACGGGTCGCGGGCGGGGTCGTGCAGGACGACCGGGACGAACCCGCCGACCGCCCGCAGCCCGTAGCCGGCCAGCAGTGCCCGACGGCGCTCGGGCTCCGGTGGCAGGAACCCGTCCGGGCCCAGCTCGGTGGCCGTCAGGCCCAGCCCGCGCATCTCGGCCAGGACCCGGTGCGGGGGGAACTGGTACCCCCACCCCGGCACCTCGCACACCCCCCAGGAGATCGGCGCTCCGGCGACCCTCACCCGGACACCTCCTCCAGGCGCACCGGCCGCCCCGCACGCCGGGACAGCTCCGCCGCCTCGGCGACGTAGAGCGCGGCCAGGGCGTCCTCGACGGTGCACGGGCTCTCGCGCTCGCCCCGCGCCGCCGCCAGGAACGCGCCGAGTTCGGCGATGTAGGCCGCCTCGAACCTCGTGGCGAAGTCCGGCCAGGGCTCGCCCGGCGGTTGCAGTCCTTCCGCGCCGGTCAGCGGAGCGCGCGGGTCGAGGCCGACGACCTGGGTCCGCAGGGTGCCCGCCAGCTCCATCCTGACGTCGTACCCCCCGCCGTTGTAGCGCGAGCCCTGCAGGGTGACGAGCGTGTCGTCGTCCAGGGTGAGCAGCGCGGCGCTGTTGTCCACGTCGCCGGCCTCGGCGAAGAAGGCCGCGCCGCGGTTGGCGCCGGTCGCGTAGACGCTCTCCACCTCGCGGCCGGTGACCCAGCGCAGGATGTCGAAGTCATGGATGTGGCAGTCGCGGAAGATGCCGCCCGACAGCGGGACGTAGCCGGGGGCGGGCGGGCCCGGGTCGGCGGTGACCATGTGCACCCGGTGCAGCGCGCCCAGCTCGCCACCGTGCAGCGCCTCGCGCGCGGCCGTGTAGCCCGCGTCGAAGCGCCGCTGGAAGCCGATGTGCACGACCGTGCCGCTCTGCCTGACCGCCTCCAGCACCTGCAGGGTCTCCGTCACGCTCGGCGCCACCGGCTTCTCGCAGAGCACCGGCACCCCCTTGGCGCAGGCGCGCATGACCAGCCCGGCGTGGGTCGCGGTGGGGGTGGCGATGACCACCGCGTCGGCGTCGAACGCGTCTCCCACCTGGGCTCCGAACCGCGCGGCCACCTGCGCCGCGCGCTCTTCGTCCGCGTCGCTCACCACCAGCTCGCCGACCCGGGGATGCGCGGCCAGGGTCGCGGCGTGGAACGCCCCAATCCGCCCCAGGCCCATCAAACCAACACGCATATCGCCTCCGAGGGAGAAAGCGGTCGATCTCCAGTTCTAGGCGAACACGTCTGCGGCGTCAAGAATTTGTCAGGACATTCTGATGATCTATCAACCCGTATGACACCACGCGTGGGACCGTACCCGCAGGCGAGCGCCGGACACGGCCCCGCCGACCGGCGCCGGACCGGGCGGACCGGGCGGCGGTCGGCGGGCCGGGCCGGGTGACGGTCGGCGGGCCGGGCCGGGTGACGGTCGGCGGGCCGGGGCCGTGCCGACGGAACCGCGGTGCCCGGCGGGCGGACCGGGCGGCGGTCGGCGGGCCGGGGCCCTCGCGAAGGAGCGGATCACCTCGTCGGCGCGGTGCACGGGAAGGCGGGCGAAGCCGATGACCAGGGCGGGCGGGCCCGGGGCGTGCCGTGTGGCGCTCACCGGCTCGGCCGCCAGGCCGCAGGCCCGGGCCGCGTCGACGGCGCGGCGCTCCTCCCAGCCGCCCGGCAGTTCGGCGAACAGGTGAAGCCCGGCCGAGACGCCGTGCACGGCGACCTCGGGGAGGTGCTCGCCCAGGGCCCGAACCAGGGCGTCCCTGCGGGCGCGGTACTCCCGGCGCATCTTCCTCAGATGCCGGTCGTAGCCGCCGGTCCTGATGAAGTCCGCCAGGACGTACTGGTCCAGCACCGGTGATCCCAGATCCAGCTCCCCGCGGGCCACCCGCACCGCCTCGGCGACCTCGGGCGGGGCGGCCACCCAGCCCAGGCGGAGTCCGGGCGCCAGAGCCTTGCTGACGCTCCCGACCAGGACCACCCGGTCCGGGGCGAGCCCCTGCAGGCAGCCCACCGGATCGCGGTCGAAGCGGAACTCGGCGTCGTAGTCGTCCTCCAGGATCGTCGCACCGGTCTCGGCGGCCCACGCGATCAGTTCGGCGCGGCGGGCGGGTGAGAGCACGACCCCGGTCGGGTACTGATGCGCGGGCGTGAGCAGCACCGCCCGGGCCCCGGTCAGGGAGAGGGCCCGCGTGTCGACGCCCTCGCCGTCCACCGGGACCGCGACCAGGTCGCCGCCGGCGGCGCGGAGCAGCGGGAGCTGGCGCAGGCTGGTCGGGTCCTCGACCGCCAGCAGGATCCGGCCGGGACGAGGAGCGGGGTGCGCGTTGCGCAGCACGAACCAGTCGAGATCGTGGCGGGCCCGGCCCGGCGGGAAACGTCCGGCCAGCGCCTGGACGGTGAGGCTCAGCCCCTGGGCCACCCCGCCCACGATCACCAGGTTGCCCGGGTCGACGTCGGCCGCGCGGACTCTCCCGAGGTAGGCGGCCAGTTCCCGCCGCAGGTCCGGTACGCCCCCCGGGTCGCCGTAGTCCAGCGCGTCGGCGGGCAACGTGGCGAGCGTGCGCCGCAGCGAGGCCAGCCACCGCTCCCGGGGGAAGGAGCCCAGGTCGGGTGAGGTGGCCCGGCGCCCGTAGTACGGCTCGCGGGCCTCGGGAGCGCCGGCGCCGTACGCCGGGCGGGGGTGGGACGGCGCGCCACTCGGTGAGCTGGGATCACCGCGGGGTGGTGACGCGCCGTCCGACGGCTGGGGCGAGCCGCCGGGGCCGGTGAAGCTGGACGGTTCGGACGGGCCCGGCACGTGGGAGGGGAGGCGGCTCACGGCCGGGGCCACGACGGTGCCCGCGCCGACCCGCGAGATCAGGAAGCCTTCGGCCACGAGCTGCTCGTAGGCCTCCACGACCACGCCCCGGGAGAGCCCGAGGTCCCTGGCCAGCTCCCTGCTGGCGGGGAGCCGGACCCCGGCGGCCAAGCGACCTCGTCGTACGGCCTCCCGGAGTTCGCGGGCGATCTGGGCGGCGATTCCGCCTGCCGCCCGGTCGACGGTGAGATGCAGGTCGGCCAATTGGTCCTCTGTTCCGTCGGGTCATTGGACCCGGCAAGGGAGCCATTGGCTTCCTAGCATCCCCCATATGAGGGTAGATGTCAGTATCACCTCCTCTTGCCGATGGGATGTTCGCGGCCTGGGCGAGGCTGCGGGGGCGATGTTCCTGGTGGGCACTCTGGCGGGAGTGTCGGGGGTGATCCAGGACTATCCGGTCTACGGTGGCCAGGCCCTGCGCTACTTTCTGGCCGCCGTGATCCTGATCGCCCTCGCCCAGGCCGGGGGGCTGCGACCGGTGCCGCTCACCCTCCGGGAGACGGCGCTGCTCGTGGCGCTGTCCCTGACCGGACTGGTGTTGTTCAACGTCTGCGTCATCGAGGCCACCCGGCACGGCGGCCCGGCCTTGGTGGGGACCGTCCTCGGGACCGTCCCACTGGCGCTGGCCCTGCTCGGCGGCCGCCCGTCCCCGCGAATCGCCGGGGCGGCCGCGGTGGTGGTCGCCGGGGCCACGGTCGCCACCGGGCTCGGCAGCGGCGGCCCGGCCGCCCTGCTCTGGTCGCTGGGCGCGCTGGCCTGCGAGGTCTGCTTCTCCCTGCTGGCCATCCCGCTGCTGCCGAAGCTGGGCGCGGTCCGCGTCTCGGCGTACTCGGCGGCACTGGCCGTGCCGCTGCTGGCGGTCGGCGGCCTGCTCGCGGACGGTGCCGCGATGCTCCGGCCGCCGACCGCCGCCGAGGCGCTGGGGCTGGGGTACCAGGCGGTGGTCGTCACCTGCGTGGCCTTCTTCCTCTGGTACGACGCCCTGCCCAGGCTCGGCCCGGGAGTCGCGGGGCTGTTCGCGGGGCTGATCCCGGTCGGCGCCGTCGCCACCGGGGCGGTCCTCGGGCTCGGTACGCCGACCGCGCCCGATCTGCTGGGAGCCGCCCTGGTGGTCACCGGCATCGTCATCGGCCTCAGCGCGGGGTCTCCGCGGGCGGCTGCGCCGCCTGGTCCGTGATCGCGGTGGACGCGGCGGGCTGCGCCGCCTGGTCCGTGATCGCGTCGAGTGCGGGCGACGGCATCTGCTCCGGCACCAGGGGAGGCAGCTCCGGCGCCCCGCCGGTGATCACATTGAGCGCGGCGGGCCACTGCGGCGTCTGGCCGTGGATCCCGGTGAGGACGAGCGTTATCAGTGACACCGCCAGTCCGGTGATGATGATCACCCCGATTATCGCGAGCATCACGACATGTGAAGTCTCCATGATCGCCTCCGGATGGTCGCCACCGTGCTTTCGCCGGATGGCTCCGCCCGACATTTCATCTGCTCCTACCTGTCATCTTCGGACTCCCCGTGACGGCGGACGCCATGGTGGTCCAATGCTTGGGTCAAGCTGATTTGCCCTTCCATGCCGCCCGGAGGCCCGGGGGAAACCCCGGGGACAGGCCCCCGGGAAGCCCCGCCGTCCTCCTGGAGACCCCCGCCGGGAGGCGCGACGGGAGGCCGTACCCTCTAGGAGGACTGGAGAAGGCTCCCACGGAGGATCGACGACGATGCCCGAGTTCGACTACACCGACCTGCTTCCCATGGGACCGGATGAGACGGAGTACCGTCTCATCACCACCGAGGGGGTGCGCGTCGTCGAGGCGGCGGGGCGCAGGTTCCTGGAGGTCGAGCCCGAGGCGCTGCGGCTGCTGACCGAGACGGCGATCCATGACATCTCCCACTACCTGCGCTCGTCCCACCTCGCCCAGCTGCGGAAGATCATCGATGACCCCGAGGCGAGCGGGAACGACCGCTTCGTCGCCCTCGACCTGCTGAAGAACGCCTCGATCTCGGCCGGTGGCGTGCTCCCGATGTGCCAGGACACCGGTACGGCCATCGTCATGGGCAAGCGCGGGCGGCACGTGCTCACCGACGGCGCCGACGCCGAGCACATCTCCCGCGGTGTCTACGACGCCTACACCAAGCTGAACCTGCGCTACTCCCAGATGGCCCCGCTCACCATGTGGGAGGAGAAGAACACCGGCTCCAACCTGCCCGCGCAGATCGAGCTCTACGCCGAGGACCCGGGCGGCCACGCCGACGAGTACAAGCTGCTGTTCATGGCCAAGGGCGGCGGCAGCGCCAACAAGTCGTTCCTGTACCAGGAGACCAAGGCCGTGCTGAACGAGAGGCGGATGCTCCAGTTCCTGGAGGAGAAGATCCGCTCGCTCGGCACCGCGGCCTGCCCGCCGTACCACCTGGCGATCGTCGTCGGCGGCACGTCCGCCGAGTTCGCGCTGAAGACGGCGAAGTACGCCAGCGCCCGCTACCTGGACGCCATCCCCACCGAGGGCTCCCCCACCGGTCACGGCTTCCGCGACGTCGAGATGGAGGCCAAGGTCTTCGAGCTCACTCAGAAGCTCGGCATCGGCGCCCAGTTCGGCGGCAAGTACTTCTGCCACGACGTCCGCGTCATCCGCCTCCCCCGGCACGGCGCCTCCTGCCCCGTCGCCATCGCGGTCTCCTGCAGCGCCGACCGGCAGGCGCTGGCCAAGATCACCCCCGAGGGCGTCTTCCTGGAGCAGCTGGAGACCGACCCCGCGAGGTTCCTCCCGGAGACCACCGACGAGCACCTGTCGGACGACGTGGTCAAGATCGACCTCAACCGCCCGATGCCGGAGATCCTGGCCGAGCTGACCAAGTACCCCGTCAAGACCCGCCTGTCGCTGACGGGCCCGCTCGTGGTCGCCCGCGACATCGCCCACGCGAAGATCGCCGAACTCCTCGACGCCGGCGGCGAGATGCCGCAGTACCTCAAGGACCACGCGGTCTACTACGCCGGTCCGGCCAAGACCCCCGAGGGCTACGCCTCCGGCTCCTTCGGCCCGACCACCGCGGGCCGCATGGACTCCTACGTCGAGCGCTTCCAGGCCGCCGGCGGATCCATGATCATGCTGGCCAAGGGAAACCGCTCCAAGCAGGTCACGGACGCCTGCAAGACGTACGGCGGCTTCTACCTCGGCTCCATCGGCGGCCCCGCCGCCCGCCTCGCCCAGGACTGCATCAGGAAGGTGGAGGTCCTGGAGTACCCGGAACTGGGCATGGAGGCGGTCTGGAAGATCGAGGTCGAGGACTTCCCGGCCTTCATCGTGGTCGACGACAAGGGTGAGGACTTCTTCGCCGACACCACCGGTCCCGTCCTGACCATCGGCCGGCGCTGACCGCCGGAGCCGCCCCGACGCCGACCGCCGGGGCGGTCGGCGGTCCCGGCGGAGGCCCGGCCGACGGGAGACCGTCACGGAGCGCTTCCCAACTGTTACAAGCATGAAAATCTGACAGAAGATCGCAAGAAGATTCGGCCCGGTCTCTACTGGTCTCATTACGCAAATCGGTAAGCTGCACAGCATGCGTGCGCCGCCCGGATACCTCCTTGCAGCGCGCTACCGGCTGTCGGAGCCGGTTGGGCGCGGCGGCATGGGCACCGTATGGCGAGCACACGATGAGTTGCTCAACCGTGAGGTGGCAGTCAAGGAGGTCCGCCTCCCACTGGTCCTCGACGAGGATCTCCGTGCCGAGCTGTGTGCCAGGACCGAACGCGAGGGCCGGGCCACCGCCATGGTGGCCCATCCCTCGGTCATCACCGTCTTCGACGTCGTCACCGAGGACGAGCGTCCCTGGATCGTGATGGAGTTGCTCCGCGCCAAGTCACTGGAGCAACTCCTGCAGGGCTACGGCCCGCTGCCGCCACGCCAGGTGGCGGAGATCGGGCGGCAGGTCCTCGGCGCGCTGCGCGCCGTGCACGCCAAGGGGATCCTCCACCGCGACGTGAAGCCCAGCAACGTGCTCGTGACCGACGACCGCGCGGTGCTCACCGACTTCGGCCTGGCCGCCCTGGAGGGCGACGTGTCGATCACGCAGGCGGGCATCGTGCTGGGCTCGGCCGGATACATCGCCCCGGAGCGCGTCCTGGGCGCCAAGGCCAACCCGGCCGCCGACCTGTGGTCGCTCGGCGCGACCCTCTACACCGCCGTCGAGGGTCGCGGCCTGCACGGGCGCCGTACGGCCGCCGCCGCGCTGGCCGCCCTCACCAGCGGTGAGCCGATCCCGATGGAACGGGCCGGACCGCTGACCCCGGTGTTGCAGGGCCTGCTCACGATCGACCCGAACGCGCGGCTGGACGCGGTACGGGCCTCGCTGATGCTCGCCCGGGTGGCGGCCGGCGGCACGGCCGACGAGGCCTTCACCAAGCCCGTGGCCGCGCCGGAGGCCCGGCCCGGAGGCGACGGCGGGCCCCAGGACGGCCTGCCGCACAAGGGCGAGGGCAGGTTCAGCAGAATGCTGCGCAAGACCCGGAGCCGGCCCGGCACCCAGTCGCGCGGAAGTGCGGGAGGATCGGCGCCCGCCCCGGCGCGCGGGCCCCAGGGCGGGTCCGGCGGCACCTCGGGCCGGCCCTCCGGCGGGTCCGGGAGCGGGTCCGGGAGCGGGTTCGGCACCGAGCCGCGGCGCAGGTCACCGAGTGGATCCGGCGCCGGTTCGTCGGGCGGGCCCGACAGCTGGTTCGGCGCGAGCTCGTCGGGCGGGCCCGACAGCTGGTTCCGCGCGAGCCCGTCCCGTACCGGCGGGACCGGGCCACGCGAGAACCCGCCTGCCGGGCCCCAGGGTCCGCCGACCGGAACCTGGCAACACCGGTCCCAGGACCGGCTCGACGAGACCTCGCCACACCGGATCCAGGGCCCGCCCACCGGAACCTGGCAACACCGGTCCCAGGACCGGCTCGACGAGACCTCGCCACACCGGATCCAGGGCCCGCCCACCGGAACCTGGCAACACCGGTCCCAGGACGGGCTCGACGCCGAGGCCGCGCGCAGGGCCGAGGGCAGGGCGGACAGGGGCACGGGGAACATCGCCGTGCCTCCCTTCGGCCGTCGCCCGCAGCACCGCGGAGTGCACCGGATCGGCTCCGCTCCGTCACCGTCGCCGCGTCCCTCGCCCCCCGGCACGTCCCCTCCCCCGCCGAGGCCGACGCAGGCACAGGGACAGGGACAGGGACAGGGACAGGGACAGGGACACGAAGCCGCGCCCCGCGTGCAGCGACGTCCCGGTGAGGGCGTTCACCGGAAGCCGACGCAAGCCTCGCAGTCCTATCGCCCGCTTGTCCGTTTTATGACACCCTTCATAAGGTTGATACTCCCCCGCCTCCTGTGGCCGAGGGAGCTCCGCAAGCGCGGGTAAAGCGCTTCTCAAGGTGGAATGGCTATCTTCTTCTCATGCCGGAACAGCAGATGCGCGTGCTCGCGGACCGTTACGAGCTGATCGCACCGCTCGGCCGGGGCACGATGGGCACGGTCTGGCGTGCCCATGATCGTTCCCTCGGCCGCGAGGTCGCGATCAAGGAGATCCGCCAGGAGCCAGGGCTCACCGAGGGCCAACGCGCCGAACTGCGGGAACGTATGATCCGTGAGGGTCGTACGGCCGCCCGCATCAGCCACCCGTCGGTGGCCACCGTCCACGACGCGATCGTCGAGGACGGCAGCCCCTGGATCATCATGGAGCTCGTGCAGGCCCGCTCCCTGGAGCAGGTGATCGAGGAGGAGGGGCCGCTCCCGCCCCGCCTGGTCGCCGAGATCGGGGTCGACCTCCTGGGGGCGCTGCGCGCGGCCCATGCCCAGGGGGTGCTCCACCGCGACGTCAAGCCCGGCAACGTGCTGATCACCGAGAGCGGCCGGGTGGTCCTCACCGATTTCGGCATCGCCAAGGCCGAGGGCGACACGAGCCTCACCAAGACCGGCATGGTGATCGGCTCCCCCGGATACACCGCGCCCGAGCGGGCCCGCGGCGAGCACAACGGGCCCGAGTCCGACCTCTGGTCGCTCGGCGCGACGCTGTACTTCGCGGTGGAGGGCCGCCCCGCCTACGAGCGGGCGTCGGTGGCGGAGACGCTGGCCGCGCTGATGAGCGAGCAGGTCGACCCGCCGACCCAGGCGGGGCCGCTCCGCCCGGTGCTGGAGCAACTGCTGGAGAAGGACTACCGGCTACGGCTGACCGCCGCCCAGGCGAGCGTGATGCTCCGCGCCGTCGCCGAGACCCCCTCGCACCTGGCGGACTCGCTGCCGGCGGAGCCCCCGCCCGCGCCCGCCCCGGCGTCCACCGTGACCCCGCCCCCGGCACCGTCCGCCCAGGCTCCGGCGGCCCCCGCGGCTCCGGCCGCCGCAGGCGAGGGGGGCCCGGCGGAGAGCGCCGACGACGGTGACGGCGACGACTTCGACGCCAACCGCACCGTGGTCGTCATCCGCCCCAAGGGCGGCCTGCGCATTCCCGCCGGTCCGGCGCCCGCCGCGGATTCCTCGGCGGCCTCGTCCACCGCCCCGTCCTTCCCCGCCTCGTCACCGGACGGTCCTCCGGTGGCCGGGCCGGGCGCCCCGGCCGCGCACGAGCTCGGGACACCGGTCGCGGGACGGCAGGGCCCTCCGGGGCTCGGCACCCCGGTCGCGCGGCGGCCCGGATCGCCCGACGCTCCTCCGGCGGGCGGGCCGGGGATCGGGCCGTCCGACACGCCGCCGCACGGCTTCCCCTCGGCCGCGAACGGGCTCGGGACGCCGGTCGCCGGCCGTCCGGGCCCCGCGGGACCGCCGTACGGGCCCTTCCCCGGCGAGCCGGCGGCGGACACCGCCATGATGCCCGGTCTCGACCCGGCGGGCGGCCCACCCTCGCCGGAGCCCTGGTCGCAGCCGGGCCCCGAAGCCGCCAACGGGGGCTACGGCCGGCCCCCCGGCCTGGGGACCGACCTGTTCGCGATCTCCGGCCAGAGCGGCCCCACGGCCCCGGGCAGCCCGGGGCAGCAGCAGTCCTCGTCCTCGAAGAGCAGGATCGGCATCCTGGCCCTCATGGGCGTCGCGGCCATCGCCCTCGTAGTGATCATGATCCTGGTGGTGGCGGCCTTCGCCTGACGCGACCGGGGCGGCTCCGGCCGCCCCGGAGCGGGGCGAGGTGACCGGTCCGGCCGAGGCGCGGGCAGGGTGTCCGGTTTGATCCGTCCGGCAGGACGCAGACTGGTAACCATGAGCGAGTATCGGATCGAGCATGACTCGATGGGCGAGGTACGGGTTCCGGCGGGCGCGAAGTGGCGGGCGCAGACCCAGCGGGCGGTGGAGAACTTCCCCGTGTCCGGACGCGGCCTGGAGAGCGCGCACATCGCCGCGCTCGGCCTGATCAAAGCGCTCGCCGCCGAGGTCAACGCCGAGCTCGGGGTGCTCGACAAGGAGCTGGCGCAGGCGATCGCCGAGGCCGCGACCGACGTCGCGGAGAACGAGTGGGACGGCGAGTTCCCCGTCGACGTCTTCCAGACCGGCTCCGGCACCTCGTCCAACATGAACGCCAACGAGGTGATCGCCACCCTCGCCGAGGAACGGCTGGGCCGCCCCGTCCACCCCAACGACCACGTCAACGCCTCGCAGTCGTCCAACGACGTCTTCCCCACGTCCATCCACGTGGCGGCCATGATCGAGGTGACCTACCACCTGATCCCCTCGCTGCGCCACCTGGCCACCGGGCTGCGGGCCAAGTCCGCGGAGTTCGAGCAGGTCGTCAAGGCCGGCCGTACGCACCTGATGGACGCCACCCCGGTCACGCTGGGCCAGGAGTTCGGCGGCTACGCCACGCAGGTCGACAACGCCATCGCCCGGGTGCGCAGCGCGCTCCCCCACATGGCGCAGCTCCCGCTGGGCGGCACCGCGGTCGGCACCGGAGTCAACACCCCGCCCGGCTTCGCCACCAAGGTCATCGAGAAGCTGCGCGAGGCCACCGGGCTGCCGTTCTCGGAGGCCCCCGACCACTTCGAGGCGCAGGGCGCCCGGGACGCGATCGTGGAACTGTCCGGCCAGCTCCGCACGGTCGCGGTCTCGCTCAACAAGATCGCCAACGACCTGCGCTGGATGGGGTCGGGCCCGCGCACCGGGCTGGGCGAGATCAACCTGCCCGACCTGCAGCCCGGCTCCTCGATCATGCCCGGCAAGGTGAACCCCGTCGTCCCCGAGGCGGTGACCATGGTGGCCGCCCAGGTCATCGGGAACGACGCGGCGATCGCCTTCGCCGGCGCCGCGGGCAGCTTCGAGCTGAACGTGATGCTCCCGGTCATCGCGCGCAACGTCCTGGAGTCGGTGCGGCTGCTCGCCGGCGTCTCCCGGCTGCTGGCCGACCGCTGCGTGCACGGCATCACCGCCAACGTCGACCGCCTGCGCGAGTACGCCGAGTCGTCGCCGTCGATCGTGACGCCGCTCAACCCGTACGTCGGGTACGAGGAGGCGGCCAGGATCGCCAAGCAGGCCCTGGCGGAGCGCAAGACGATCAGGGAGGTCGTCATCGAGCGCGGCCATGTCGCCAACGGCACGTTCACCGAGGAGCGCCTCGACACGCTGCTCGACGTGCTGTCGATGACCCGGCCGCCGGCGTAGCCCGCCCGTCCGTCCGCGCCCTCCGGCGGCCCTCCGGAGGGCCGCCGGAGGGCACCGGAAGGAGACCTGGAAGACTCTGCGGCATGCCTCAGATCAAGTTCTACGGCCGCCGCGACGTCTGGTCGGACCGGCGGCAGGAGCTCTCCGACACCGTCCACGGCTGCCTGGTCGACGTATGGCGGCTCCCCGAGGACAAGCGGTTCCACCGGTTCCTGCTGCTGGACCCGGAGGACATGATCTGCCCACAGCGTGGTGAGCGGTACGTCATCGTGGAGATCCTCGGTTTCACCGGCCGGTCGGACGAGGCCAAGCGGGAGCTGATCCGCGCCCTGTTCGCCCGCGCCGAGAAGGACCTGGGGCTTACGGCCGACGATCTGGAGGTGGTGATCCTGGAGTCCCCCAAGGTCAACTGGGGCATCCGCGGTGTGCCGGGCGACGAGCTGGAGCTGACCTACCCGGTCACCGTCTGAGCGCGCCGCGGCGCCACCGCGCACGCCGGCATGCGGTGTCGCCACGCGGCGCCGCCACACAGGGAGTGCCCGGAGTATGTGGCCGGGCGACATGTGCCGGGGTTCGGGCCATTGCCTAGATTCAGCAGCATGATTGACCTAGCCGGCCGGCGGGCCGTGGTGACCGGTGCGGGCAGCGGGATCGGGCGCGCCTGCGCGCACCGGCTGGCCGCCGCCGGGGCGCATGTGGTGGTGGTCGACGTCGACGCCGAGTCCGCGGCGAAGGTGGCGGCCGAGGTCTCGGGGACGCCCGTCGTCGCAGACCTGTCGGCGCCCGACTTCGTGCGGGAGATCCCGCCGGGCGCCGACATCGTGGTGAACAACGCCGGGTTCCAGCACGTCGCCCCGGTCGAGGAGTTCCCGCCCGAGGTGTTCTCCAAGATCCTCAAAGTCATGGTGGAGGCGCCGTTCCTGCTGGTCCGGGCGGCCCTTCCGGGGATGTACGAGCGCGGATGGGGACGGATCGTCAACGTCTCCTCCATCCACGGGCTCCGCGCCTCGCCGTACAAGGCGGCGTACGTCACCGCCAAGCACGCGTTGGAAGGGCTGTCGAAGGTCGTCGCCCTCGAAGGCGCGGCGCACGGGGTGACCTCCAACTGCGTCTGCCCCGCCTACGTCCGGACGCCCCTGGTGGAGAACCAGATCGGCGCGCAGGCCGGGACGCACGGCATCAGCCGGGACGAGGTGGTCGAGCAGATCATGCTGGCCCCCGCCGCGATCAAACGGCTGATCGAGCCGGAGGAGGTCGCCGAGCTCGTCGCCTACCTGTGCGGGCCGCACGGCTCCTTCATCACCGGGGCCTCGCTGCCCGTCGACGGCGGCTGGACGGCCCGCTGAGCACCACCCGCCGCGCCGGTCCGACAATGGACGGCATGAGCGGCGCACAGGTCTTCCTCGAACTGCTGGCCCGGGAGGCCTCGGCCGTGGAGTTCGAGGGACCTGTGCTCGCGGCGCGGACGGCCGGCGCCGACCCGGCGACGCTGGCCGAGCTGGAGGAGGCCAAGCTCGCCGCGTTGAAGGTGCGGGCGCTGCTGCGGCGCAGGGCCAGGCGCGAGGCGGAGCTGTCGGCGCTGTTCGACACGGCGGGCGACCTGGCCGGGCTGCGCGACCTGGACGCCGTCCTGGAGGCCATCGTGCACCGGGCCAGGCAGCTGCTCGGTACCGACGCGGCCTACATGACCCTGCACGACCCCGAGCGGGGCGACACCTGGATGCGGGTGACCGACGGTTCGGTGTCGGCCAAGTTCCGCGCGCTGCGGCTCGGCATGGGCTCCGGTCTCGGCGGGCTGGTGGCGCAGACCGCCACGCCGTACGCGACCGCCGACTACTTCGCCGACGAGCGCTTCCGCCACAAGAGCGACATCGACGACGCCGTGCTGGAGGAGGGCCTGGTCGCCATCCTCGGCGTGCCGCTGAAGCTGGGCGCGCGGGTGATCGGGGTGCTGTTCGCGGCCAACCGGAGCGTGCGCCCCTTCACCCAGGACGAGGTGGTGCTGCTCGGCTCGCTGGCGGCGCACGCGGCGGTCGCGATCGACAACGCCCGGCTGCTCCAGGAGACCAGGAACGCCCTGGAGGAGCTCAGCGAGGCCAACCGGCAGGTGAACGCGCACAGCGAGGCCGTGGAGCGCGCCGCGCTCGCGCACGACCGGATGACCGGGCTGGTGCTGCGCGGCGGTGGGGTCGAGGACGTGGCCGCGGTGGTGACGGAGGTGCTCGGCGGCTCGCTGACCGTGCTCGACGACGCCGGGCGGCCGATCGCCGGGGACGCGGGCGTGCTGGACGAGGGCGCCCCCGGCGCGGGCGCCGACGGCCCCGGCGCGGGCACGGGCACAAGCGCAGGCACGGGCACGGCGCGGGAGCCGAGGACGGCGGCGGAGGTGATCGCGGAGGCCGCGCGGTCGTCCAGGGCCCTGGGACGCACAGTGCGCCGGGGGGACCTGCTGGTCGCGTCGGTGGACGTGGGGGCCGAGCCGCTGTGCACGCTGGTGCTGCGCAACGGCGGCTCGGTCTCGGACGCCGACCAGCGCATCCTCGAACGGGCCGCGCTGGTCACCGCGCTGCTGCTGCTCTTCCGGCGCACGGTGGCCGAGGCGGAGGGCCGGGTCAGGGGCGAACTGCTCGACGACCTGATCTCCCGGCCCGGCCTGGACGGCCTGGCCGAGCGGGCCCGGCGGGTCGGGGTGGACCTGGACGCCGACCACGTGGTGGTCGTGGTCCGCCACGGTGGGGGGCGCGAACGCGCCGCGTTCTGGGCGTCCTCCCACGCCGCGCTGCACCACGGCCTGGCCGCCCAGCGCGGGGACGAGGTGGTGCTGCTGCTGCCCGGCGACCGGCCGGGACCGGTCGCCAAGCGGCTGGCGGCCGAGCTGAGCGCGTCCCTGGGACACCCGGCCACCGCGGGCGCGGGCGGCCCCGTACGCGGCCCCGCCGAGGTGGGCGCGGCCCACCGGGAGGCCCAGCGCTGCGCCGACGCCCTGGTGGCCCTGGGACGGGCCGGGGAGGGTGCCGGCGCCGCCGAGTTGGGCTTCGTCGGGCTGTTGGTGGGCGAGGGGCGCGACATCGGCACGTTCATCGCCTCGACGATCGGCCCGCTGGTCGACTACGACGCCCGCAGGGGCACCGCCCTGGTGCGGACGCTCACCGCCTACTTCGGCACGGGCGGCTCGCTGGCCCGGACGAGCGAGGCGCTGCACATCCACGTCAACACCGTCACCCAGCGCCTGGACCGCATCGGCCGGCTCCTCGGCGAGGGCTGGCAGACACCCGACCGCGCCCTGGAGATCCAGCTCGCCCTGCGCCTGCACCGCCTGCGCGGCTGAACCCGCCCGATCGGCGGATTCACCCCGCCGGGTCCCACCCGGAGGGCCAGGTCACCGGCCCCGGCCGCCCGGAGCCAGATGGGGCAGGGGGAAGGTCACGAAGGTGGGGGACGGGCCTTCCCACGACCATGCCGCGTGGTCGGCTCCGGCGACGGCCAGCAGGTGGCCTCCGGGGTGGAAGGCCACCGTGCAGATCATGTCGACGAAGGTGGCACGTGTGCGGGGGACGTCGTGCGGGCGCAGGGACAGGTCGACGTCGGCGAGCCTCTGCTTGATCTCCTCGACGCTTTCGCGGCCGATGCCCGCGATCGCCAGCAACTCCTCATCGCTGTGGGCGGCCAGTTCACCGCATGTGTGAATGCCCTCGCGCTTCAGGCGGTTGTACGAACGGACCGTGAGGTCGAGTTCCTCGATGGGCAGAGCTTCGTTACGCCGCAATGCCGCGTCCGTCACCATGCGTTCTCCTTGAGATCACGCTCTCCCCGGGGAGAGGGTCCCGCCACCCTTCCGGGGTGTCAACTCGCGCCGGCCCGCGGGACGTCCTCCCGGGCGCGGTCCGGCGGCCCGGACTCCGCCGGCGGCGCGCACGCGCTCTTCGCCCACGGGGATCGCCGCCCGCGGGTCCCCGCCGGACGGCGGCTCCCGCCGCCGGTCCCGTTCCCCGCCCCGGCATGCCGCCCGCCCGGACCGCGGAGACCCGGAATCCGCCGGGCCCGGCCCCACACAGGATTCCCGGCAGGTATGGGGATCGGACCCATAGGAGTGACGTCCGTCACTACGTACGGTGGCCGGAATCCCCCCCCAACAGCGATCCTTCGTGGTGAGTGAGATGGCAGAGAAAAACCGCACGCCCATCGGAAAGATCGTCGGTGCGAGCCTGATCGGCACGACGATCGAGTGGTACGACTTCTTCCTCTACGGCTCCGCCGCTGCGCTGATCTTCCCGAAGCTGTTCTTCCCCGAATCCGAACCGCTCACCGGCACCCTCCTGGCGTTCCTGACCTACGCGGTGGGCTTCGTCGCCCGCCCGCTGGGCGCGCTGGTCTTCGGACACTACGGCGACCGGCTGGGCCGCAAGAAGCTGCTGGTCGTCAGCCTGCTGTTGATGGGCGGGGCGACCTTCCTGATCGGCTGCCTGCCCACCCACGCGGCGATCGGCACGGCGGCCCCGCTGCTGCTGACCGCGCTCCGGCTCGTCCAGGGTTTCGCCCTCGGCGGCGAGTGGGGCGGCGCGGTGCTCATCGTCTCCGAGCACGGTGAGGCCGAGCGCCGGGGCTTCTGGGCCTCCTGGCCGCAGGCGGGCGCCCCGGGCGGCAACCTGCTGGCCACCGCGGTCCTGGCGGTGCTGGCCGCGGTCCAGACGGACGAGGCCTTCCAGAGCTGGGGCTGGCGCATCCCGTTCCTGCTCTCCGGCGTGCTGGTGCTGGTCGGCCTCTGGATCCGGCTCTCCATCAGCGAGTCGCCGATCTTCCAGCAGGCGGTCGCCAACCGCAAGCCCTCCCCCTCCCTGCCGATCGTGGACGTGATCAGGTACCACTGGCGGGACGTGCTCATCGCGATCGGCGCCCGCTTCGCCGAGAACGTCTCCTACTACGTGATCACCGCGTTCGTGCTGGTCTACGCGACGAACGCGGTGCAGCTGAGCAAGCCCATGGTGCTCAACGCGGTGCTGATCGGGTCGGCCGTGCACTTCGTGTCGATCCCGATGTGGGGTGCGCTCTCCGACCGGCTCGGCCGCCGGCCCGTCTACCTGATCGGCGCCGCCGGGGTGGGCCTGTGGGCCTTCGCGTTCTTCCCGCTGATCGACACCAAGAACTTCGCCGCGATCACGTTGGCCGTCACGGTCGGACTGATCCTGCACGGCGCGATGTACGGACCGCAGGCGGCGTTCTTCTCGGAGCTCTTCGCCACGAGGATGCGCTACTCGGGCGTGTCGATCGGCTCCCAGCTCGCCTCGATCGTCGCCGGCGGCCTGGCTCCGCTGATCGCGGTGGCCCTGCTGGACGCCTACGGGTCGTCGTTCCCCGTCATGCTGTACGTGCTCGGTTCCGCCGTGCTCACCCTGATCACCGTTTATGTCGCACGCGAGACCCGGGGGCGCGACCTGGCCACCCTCGGCAGCGCCGACGAGACCACGACCACCCGCTGACCCCCTACGGAGAGAGATCTGATGCACATCGAGAGCCGACGGGTGCCCACCGCCCGGATCACGCAGAACGTCCTGTCGGTGGCCGGGGACGGCGCGCCGGGGGACGGTGAGACGGTCCTGTTCGTGCACGGCAACGTGTCGAGTTCCGTCTTCTGGCAGGGCACGCTGCTCGGCCTGGCCGAGGCCGGTCACCGGCCGCTCGCCGTCGACCTGCGGGGCTTCGGCGAGACCGACCCCGCCCCGGTCGACGCCACCCGCGGGCTGCGCGACTACGCCGACGACGTGCTCGCGCTCCTGGACGCCCTCGGGCTGGACGGGGTCCACCTGGTCGGCTGGAGCATGGGCGGCGGCGTGGTGCTCCAGGCGCTGCGCGACCGGCCGTCCGCGGTGCGGAGCGTCACGCTGGTCAACCCGATCTCACCGTACGGCTTCGGCGGCACGCACGGCGCCGACGGGACGCTGAACCACCCCGACGGCACCGGCGGCGGGGCGGGCGGCGCCAACCCGGACTTCGTCAAGCTCCTGGCGGCCGGTGACACCTCGGCCGACTCGCCGGTCTCGCCGCGGAACGTCCTGCGCACCGCGTACGTCAAGCCCGGCACGGAGATCGAGGACGAGGACGCGCTCGTCGCGTCCATGCTCTCCACCCGGACCGGCGACGACCACTACCCGGGTGAGGTGGTCACCTCCGAGCAGTGGCCGGGGGTGGCCCCCGGCACGCGCGGGGTGCTGAACGCGTTCGCGCCGACGCACTTCCGCCTGGACGACCTGCACACGATCGACCCGAAGCCGCCGATCCTGTGGATCAGGGGTGAGGCCGACGTGATCGTCTCCGACACCTCGCTGTTCGACCTGGCCCATCTGGGGGCGCTCGGCGTCGTCCCCGGCTCGCCGGGCACCCCGGCGCAGCCGATGATCGCCCAGACCCGGGCCGCCCTGGAGCGTTACGGCGACTACACCGAGGTCGTGCTCGACTGCGGGCACAGCCCGCACATCGAGCGCCCCGAGGAGTTCCGCGCCGCCCTCGCCGACCACCTGAAGCGGAGTTGACGGTGTTCATGATGGGTTCATGGCGACGCAGGCGCGTCGCGGGCGCGGCCTTACCGGGCAGGGCCGCGGGGGCCGGGGCCGTGGCCGTCGTTGCCGTCGTCGCGCTGGTGGGGGGCGCGCCGGCGGCCGGGGCCGGGACCGTTTCCGGGCACTGCGCCCGGCTGGACCGGGTGGCGGTGCCCGGGGCCGAGCACCAGGTGAAGGCGTGCCTGGACGATCTCACGACGGCGGGCACGACCGTCTCCGGGCACACCGACCCGTCCGACTGGGCGGGGCTGCACCCCCCGGGAGCGGTCAATCCCAAGGGCGTGCCCGGTATCCAGATCGACGGCTACTTCCCCGACAGCTCGACCTTCAACACGACCCACGGCTGGAACCACGACTCGCAGTTCGTGCTCCGTCTGCCCGACAGGTGGAACGGCGGGCTGGTGGTCGCGGGCACCCCCGGCAACCGGGAGCAGTACGCCAACGACTTCACCATCTCCGACTGGGCGCTGGCCAAGGGCTACGCCTACGCGGTGACGGACAAGGGCAACGTCGGCGTCACCTTCTACCGCGACGGCCGCAGGCCGGGAGACGCGATCGCCGAGTGGAACCACCGGGTCACGCAGGTCGCGCTGGCGGCCAAGGCCGTCGTCGCGCAGCGGTACGGCAGGCTCCCGGAGCGGACCTACGCCGCGGGCATCTCCAACGGCGGTTACCTGGTCCGCTGGCAGCTGGAGAACCGGGCCCGGCTCTACGACGGCGGGATCGACTGGGAGGGCACGCTCTGGCGGGTCAAGGGCGACAACCTGGTCAACTTCCTCCCCCCGGCGCTGCGCGCCTACCCGAAGGGCGACACCCAGGCGATGTACGACGCCGGGTTCGCGCGGGGGTCGGAGTTCCTGTGGCCGTTCCACCACCAGTACTACTGGGATCTCACCCAGCGGGTCTACCGGGAGGAACTCGACCCCTCCTTCGACGGCGAGACCGAGGCGGGCACCCCCTTCTGCGCCTCGGGCACACCGGCCTGCGACGCCGACTACGACTACGACGCGCGCAAGCCGTACGCGGCGGTACGGAAGATCGGGCTCACCGGCCGGATCGGCAAGCCGCTGATCACGATCCACGGCACGCTGGACACGCTGCTGCCGATCTCCCGCTCCGGTGACGTCTACGCGGAGATGGTCGGCGGGCAGCGGCCGTTCCGCTACTACCGGATCACCGACGGCACCCACGTGGACAGCCTGCACGCCGCCTACCCCGACAGGATCCGCCCGCTGCTGCCGTGCTTCCGCAGCGCGTTCGAGGCCATGGAGAGCTGGGTGGAGCGGGGGCAGAGCCCGCCGCCGAGCGCGACCCTGCCCAGGCCCTCCGGCGGGGACCTGTCCAACGAGTGTCAGCTGACCATGTAGCGGCGCTGCACCGTGCGGGTGACCCGGACGGCGTTGCGGACGCCGGGGACGCGCAGGGCGATCCGCTTGAGCAGCGGGTACCAGGGCTCGGGCGGCCGGGCGGCGGCGGACCGGCGGAGCTCCACCCGGCCGCCGCGGCTCATCTCGATCTCGAAGCGGAGCCCCACGTCCATGCCGTCCACCCGCAGGTACGGCGCCCAGGAGCCGGGGGCGAGGTAACCGTCGCGGTGCAGCAGCCGGGTGGGGATCTTGGCGATCAGCCGCCCGGCCAGCTCCCCGGGCACCCCCGGCTCGACCAGCGCGGGCGCGGAGACCTCACGCTCCCGGCCCTTGATCTGGCGCAGCACCAGCTCCGCGGGCGGGCCCCCGCTCGGCGGCACGTACGGCACCGGGACGACGACGAAGACGTGCTTGCGGTGCCGGGTGACCGTCGTCCCCGGTGACACCAGGACGATCGACTCGGGAAAGGAGCGGGGCTCCACGCAGACCCCCAGCTCCCCCTGGTCCGACCACCAGGGGATGATCAAGCGCCGGGAGTGGCCGGCGAGCATCCCGGTGCAGTTCAGCGGGGACCCGGTCACCCGGGTGCGCGCCTGGTGGGAACCGCTGAACATGCGGACGTGGATCTCCCAGAGCCCCGCGGGCAGCGGCCCGCCCAGGGCTGCCGAGTCGGCGTCCAGCCGGGCCGTACCGGTGACCTGGAGCCGGATCCCGTTGCGGTGCCTGCAGCGGACCATCGAGCACCGCACCGGCAGGAAGTGGATGACCCCGCTCTCCTCGTGCCTGATGTAGACCTCGAAGCGGGCCCGCGCGGCGGCCTGGCTGACGTCGGCGAGCTCGGGCGGCAGGCGGAGCCCGTCCAGGGGTACCGGTGGCTCCCAGAGCAGGCCGTCCTCGCCGTACGGGATGAAACGCATCGGGCTGCCGTCGGCGCGCATGATCTCCACGGTGAGCCCCATGGTGAACGCGCCTTCGTCCCAGACGACCTCCTTGAGGTCGGCTTCCAGGCGGACGCCGCGCATGGCGGCGGCGAACACGACGAGCTGGTCGAGCCTCCCCGCGCGCAGCAGCGCCGCGCGGGCTCTCAGGTGGACCGGGAGGTGGACGTCCAGGCGCGGCGGGAAGCGCCGGATGACGAGTTCGCGCAGGGTCGTGAAGGTGGCCGCCCGGCCGACGGACGACGTGGCGAACCTGGTTCCGCCGAGCCTGCGCAGCACCGCGGTGCGGAACCAGTGGGCGTACATCCGGTCCCGCTGGCGCCCCTCGGGCACCTCCTCGTCGATGATGTCGAGCAGTTCGCACAACTCGGCGACCCATTCGTGCGGATCGGCGGGCGGCTCCGGCGGCTCGGTGACGTGGCAGCAGACCTGGTCGGCCAGGATGGAGACGACCTTGGCCCGGAGGTAGGCCCGGACCACGAAGGCCTGCTCGGCGAGGTGACCGCCGGGGTCGGTGAAGTTCAGCGCCTCGTTGTCCAGGAACGCCCGGCGGTAGAGCTTGTGCGGGGTGAGCACTCCCAGCAGGCGGTCCTTGAGGATGTCGGCGCGCTCGCGGTTGGCCGCGAAGGCGAGTGCGGGCGGCCGGCGGTCACTGGCCAGGCGCCCGACGAGGATGTCGGCCTCGGCCTCCACGGCCCGCCGGTACATGGCCGCGAGCGCCGTCCGCTCCAGCCGGTCCGTCTGGTTCATCAGGTAGATGTACTCGCCCCTGGCGACCATCAGCCCGACGTTGCGGCCGCGCATCGGCGAGCCGGTCGGCGTCAGATGGAGGACCTTGACGTTGGACCGCACCGCGGCGACGGCGTCGAGCCGCTGCTGGATCCCGTCGTCAGAGCCGTCGTCGGCGAAGATGACCTCGTAGTCCTCGGAGGCCATCGACTGCTCCAGCACCGACCGGATGCAGTCGTCGGCGCCATCGCCGGGGTTGCGCACCGGCACCACCACGCTGACCTTCACGTCCATGCGGCCAAGGGTGCGATGCCCGGGGCCGGCAGGCGGTCAGACTTGCCGACTCCTGGTCTCTCAGTACCAGCCCTTGGCCTGGGAATGGGCCCAGGCGCCGCAAGGCGTACCGTAGCGGCCCTTGATGTACGTGAGACCCCACTCGATCTGGGTGGCCGGGTTGGTCTGCCAGTCGCTGCCGGCGCTGGCCATCTTGTGGCCGGGCAGGGACTGCGGGATGCCGTAGGCGCCGCTGGAGGTGTTCATCGCACGCTCGTTCCAGCCGCTCTCCTTCGTCCAGAGCTTCTCCAGGCAGCCCCACTGGTCGGCCCAGCCGCGGGCCTCCAGCATCTGCTTGCCGATGGCCTTGTTGCCGGTCGGGTTGGCGGTGCCCGGCGGGAGGCTCTTGGGGTCGAAGCCGCCGCCGCCCGGGGCCTCCTCGACGATCTCGACCTGGCTCAGCGGGGCGCGGTTCTCCCGTTCGGCGGCGAGTTTGTCGGCCCGCAGCGCCTGCGCCGCCTGGGCTTTGAGCATGTCGGACTGGAGGTCGGAGCCGAACGGGTCGTCGCCGAGGACCTGGGCCATCTCGTCGAGGGTGAGCGGGTCGGCGGTGGCCGCGGCGTTCTCCATCGCGGTCTGCACGGTGAAGGCACCGCCGCCGACCACGAAGAGGAAGGCCGCGCCGAGGATCATGACACGCTTGGGGGACAGCGCTCCCGAGGCCTTGGCCTTGTTCCTGGCCTTGGCCGGGCGCCGGGCCGGCTGGCGGGCCGCACGGCGGCTGCGGGGCGGCTCGCGCTCCTCGAGGTGCGGTGATCCTGAATTCACGACCTATGAGCTTGCCGTGCACAGGGGGGTGGTCCGCAACCGGAACGCGACAGTTGGTTGGGGTCCTCAGGAACCTCTCAATGCTTTTTGCCCAGCTCATTGCCCAGTCACTAGGGCTTTCCTTACATGGAGCATACCAATGTGATTTTGGTCACACTTTCTGGATAAAACGGGGCTTTACGTACTGTGGCGGCCGGAGCAGCACCGCCAATCGCGCTTCCCGTGCGTCCTTCGACTACTGTTCGCCTTATGTCACGGTTTCGTGACGCAGCAGGCGCTATCACCCGTTGGAAGAATAATTACCTGGTGGCTGGCATCCTTCTCGTAGAAGACGACCCCTCGGTCCGCACCGGACTCGAACTCGCGCTGTCCCGGCAGGGCCACTCCGTGACCTCGTACGCCAGCGGCGAGGAGGCCCTTGAGCACATCAAGGCACGCCGCCCCGAGATCGTCGTCCTGGACGTGATGCTGCCCGGGATCGACGGGGTCGAAGTGTGCCGCCGCATCCGCCGGATGGACCAGCTCCCCGTGATCCTGCTGACCGCCCGCGGCGACGACCTCGACGTGGTCGTGGGACTGGAGGCGGGGGCCGACGACTACGTGGTCAAGCCGGTCGAGCCCCGCGTGCTGGACGCCCGCATCCGCGCCGTCCTGCGCCGGGTGGAGTCCGTCGCCTCCGACCGCATCACCTTCGGCGACCTGGTCATCGACCGGGGGGCGCTGAAGGTCTCGCTGGGCGGGCGCGAGGTCCACCTGACCCCCACGGAACTGCGACTGCTGCTGGAGCTCGTCCGCCATCCGGGCCAGGTGCTCAACCGCAGGTACCTGCTGCGGGCCGTCTGGGACCACACCCACGTCGCCGACTCCCGGCTGGTGGACGCGTGCGTGCAGCGGGTGCGCGCCAAGATCGAAAGAGTGCCCGCCGAGCCCGAGTTCATCCACACGGTCCGCGGGTTCGGCTACCGCTTCAGCCCGCCGTGAAGCTCCTCTCCGCCGCGAAACTCCTGCCCGCCCTGAAGCTCTTCCCCGCCATGAGGCTTCTCCCCACCGCCAAGCTCCGGCCCACCGTGAAGCGCGCGTACACCGGCCTGCGCGGGCGCCTGGTCATCACGTTCACGCTGATCGCCGTCGCGGCCTCCTCGCTGGTCGCGGGGATCGGGTACGAGCTCGTCAAGCGGAACGTGATCAACCGTGCCGAGCAGGTCGCGGTGGGCGACGTGCGCGACATCCTCGAAGGCACCAGGGTGCCCCTCGGCACGCTCTGGCCCGGCGACAGCCCGCCCACCAACGAGGAGATCGGCGCGCTGCAGAAGAGCCTGCGCCCGCAGGGGGGCAGGGTGGTGGTCCGTTACGAGGAGTACCTCTACCCGGACGGCGACTTCAGCGTGCGGGACGTTCCCTCGGACCTCGGCGCCCGGGCCACCCGGCGGCTGGTCTCCAAGCGGCAGGTCATCCACGGGGCCATGTGGTTGATCATCGGTACCCCGGTCTGGCGCATCGAGCCCATCCACACCGCCCAGCCCACCGGGATGAGCGTCTTCGTCTTCGTTCCCCTCGCCGACGAGGAACGGCTGCTGATCGGGCTGCGACAGCCGCTGGCCGCCGCGGGGGCCATCATGCTCGTCATCGCGCTCGCCCTGGGGCTGGTGTCGGCGCAGCGGGTGCTGCTCCCGGTCCGCCGGCTCGGCTCCGCGGCACGCGCGCTGGGCGCCGGTCACCTGGACACCCGGCTGCCGGTCCACGGCCAGGACGAGCTGGCCGAGCTGACCGCCACCTTCAACGACACCGCCGCCGCCCTGGAGAAGAGCGTCTCCGAGCTGCGCGCCCTGGAGGCCATGTCCCGCCGCTTCGTGGCCGACGTCTCCCACGAGCTGCGGACCCCGCTGACCGCGATGACCGCGGTCACCGACATGCTCTCCGAGGAGGCCGAGCGGTTGCCGGACGAGCCCGCCGCGGCCGTACGGCTGGTGCTGCGGGAGATCGAGCGGCTGCGCACCCTGGTGGAGCAGCTCATCGAGGCGAGCCGGTTCGACTCGGGGACGGCCAGACTGAACGTGGACACCGTGCACATCGTCGACGTGATCTGGGACTGCCTGGAGGTGCGCGGCTGGTCGGACCAGGTGCGGGTGAACGTGCCGCAGGGGCTTACCTTCTCCCTCGACCCCAGGCGCTTCGACGTCATCGTGGCCAACCTGGTGGGCAACGCCCTGCGCCACGGCGAACCCCCCGTCATCGTGACCGCCCGCAGCACCCCCGACGGCCTGGAGGTGAAGGTGCGGGACCACGGCAAGGGCATTCCGGAGAAGGATCTACCGCACGTGTTCAACCGCTTCTACAAGGCGGGCGCCCGGGGCGACGGCAGCGGGCTCGGCCTGTCCATCGCGCGGGCCAACGCCCAGCTCCACGGGGGAACGATCTCGGTCCGCCCGGAGCGGCCCGGCTCCCTCTTCACGGTCTGGCTCCCGCCGTCATGAGGCGGCTGGCCCGCCTGCTCGCCGCCGTCCTGCTGGTCGGCGGGTGCGGCATCTCCCCCACGGAGGTCCAGGACCACGGCCGCCCTCCGGTGATCAGCTACAGCCCGACGTGGGTGACGGTCTACCTGCTCCGCGACGGCCGGCTGGAGCCGACCAAGATACCGGTGGTCTCCGACTCGGCCAAGAACATCATCGACACGCTGTTCCGGGCCGGCAAGCAGCCGCCGGACCCCGGGCTGACGAGCGCGCTCAACGAGTTCACCCACTACGACACCAAGACGACCCGGTACTCCAGCACCACGCAACAGCGCAACGACCCGGACGACAACCTGGGTTACCGGCTGAACGTGATCATCACGGGCGAGGGCAGCATCTCCAAGGCGGGCCTGGCGCAGATCACCTGCACCATCCGGCAGAACAAGCAGGAGAGCATCTGGAGCGTCGAGGTCACCCGCCTGTTCCCGGGCACCCCGGAGTCGATGGGCGAGCACACCTGCTTCGAGTTCCGCAACCTCGCCGCCGAGGGGGTACGCCTGCCCCCCTGACGGCCTCTCCGGTCCGGAGAGGCCGGGATTCCCGAGGCGTCCGTGGGCCCGTGAGCCGGCGCGCCCGACGGGGCGACCGGACGGAAAGCGGAACCGAACGGGGGCACGACCGGACGAAAGCGAAACCGGACGGGAGGCGCGGCCGAACGGAAAGCGGGCACGGCCGCCCGGCCGTGCCCGCCTCCCGCGGTCCGTCGTGCGGCGCCGCTACATCGTGATGTCCTCCAGCATCTCGGTGACCAGCGCGGCGATCGGCGAGCGCTCCGAGCGGGTCAGCGTGACGTGCGCGAACAGCGGGTGGCCCTTGAGCTTCTCCACCACCGCGACCACACCGTCGTGCCGGCCGACCCGCAGGTTGTCGCGCTGCGCGATGTCGTGGGTGAGCACGACCCGCGAGTTGGCGCCGATCCGGCTGAGCACCGTGAGAAGCACCCCGCGCTCCAGCGACTGCGCCTCGTCCACGATCACGAAGGCGTCGTGCAGGGAGCGCCCGCGGATGTGGGTGAGCGGAAGCACCTCCAGCATGCCGCGGTCGATGACCTCCTCGATCACTTCGGGCGTGGTGACCGCCCCGAGGGTGTCGTAGACGGCCTGCGCCCAGGGGCCCATCTTCTCGTTCTCGGTGCCGGGCAGGTAGCCCAGCTCCTGGCCGCCGACGGCGTACAACGGGCGGAAGACGATGACCTTGCGGTGCTGGCGGCGCTCCAGGACCGCCTCCAGGCCCGCGCAGAGGGCCAGCGCGGACTTTCCGGTACCGGCCCGCCCGCCCATCGAGACGATGCCGACCTCGGGGTCCATCAGCAGGTCGAGCGCGATCCGCTGCTCGGCGGAGCGACCGTGCACGCCGAACACCTCGCGGTCGCCGCGCACCAGGCGCACCGACTTGTCGGGCAGCACCCGGCCCAGCGCCGACCCTCTGCTGGACAGCAGCCGCAGGCCCGTGTGGGTGGGTAGTTCCCGGGCTTCGAGCAGGTCGGCGGTGCCGTGCTCGAACAGCGTCTCCACGTCCTCGGTGGTGACCTGGAGCTCGGCCATGCCGGTCCAGCCCGACTCCACCACGAGCTCGGCGCGGTATTCCTCCGCGGCGAGGCCGATGGAGGCGGCCTTCACGCGCATCGGCAGGTCCTTGGAGACCAGTACCACGTCCTTGCCCTCCGCGGCCAGAGTCCGGGCCACGGTCAGGATGCGGGTGTCGTTGTCGCCTAGCCGGAAGCCGACGGGGAGGATGGACGGGTCGCTGTGGTTGAGCTCGACCCGGATGGTGCCCTCGCCGATCGGCATGGGGTCGTCCAGCCGTCCGTAGGTCACCCGGAGGTCGTCGAGGTACCTCAGCGCCTTGCGCGCGAAGTAGCCGAGTTCTGGATGATGGCGCTTGCCCTCCAACTCGGTGATGACGACGATCGGGATGACGACCTCATGCTCGGCGAAGCGGCTCATCGCCGCGGGATCCGCCAGGAGGACCGAGGTGTCCAGGACGTACGTACGCCGGTTGGTGGCCGGCGACGTGGGTGAGGACGAAGGGTTTGCCACGCGTTCTCCCCCGGGCGCCAAGGACGGCGCCCTGCCATGAGCTGGGATGCGGACCGGACCCGGGCCCGCGGACGCGACCGTCGAGCAGGCACCGGCGACCGGCCCTCCTCAGCGGTTCGTGACGCAAAGGCGGGCCCTCTCCGGAGTAGGCGAGCTGCGCTCTCCTACTTCTTACGGTACGTCCTGAATACCCGTCTTCCAATGGCGCAAGCCTGTCCGAAAGGGGGAGTTCACATGCTGTTTTCGTTTCAGGAGCCGTACCGTCGGTGCCGCGCGGCGTAGGAACGGAGAGCCCGCAGGAAGTCGACCCTGCGGAAGTCAGGCCAGTAGGCCTCGCAGAAATAGAACTCGGAGTGGGCACTCTGCCAGAGCAGGAATCCGGAGAGCCGCTGCTCTCCCGAGGTCCGGATGACCAGATCCGGGTCGGGCTGACCGCGCGTGTAGAGATGTTCCGCGATGTGCTCCACATCGAGGACCTCGACGAGGTCTTCGATGCTCGCGCCCTTGCTGGCGTGCTCCTGGAGGAGGGAGCGCACCGCATCAGCGATCTCACGCCTTCCTCCATACCCAACGGCAACGTTCACAATCAATCCCGGACGATGCGATGTCGTCTCTTTTGCGTTTTTCAGGACACGAGCCGTGTGATCCGGCAAAAGATCAAGCGCGCCCATGGGTTTGATGTGCCAGCCGTCGTCGACGAGCTCCTGGACCACGTCCTCAATGATCTTCATCAACGGTTCCAGCTCGTCCTTGGACCGGTTGATGTTGTCGCTGGACAGCAGCCACACGGTGACGACCTCGACCCCCGCCTCCCGGCACCAGCCGAGCAGCTCGGAGATCTTGTCGGCGCCCTTGCGGTGGCCGCGGCTCACGTCGGAGATGCCCATCGAGCGCGCCCAGCGCCGGTTGCCGTCGACGATGACACCGACGTGGCGGGGAACCATCTCCTTCTGGAGGGACAGCTTCGCCTCCAGCCTGCGCTCGTACAACCGATAGACGAGATCGCGCACGCCCATAGGAGCCCCTCCCCTCAGCGCCCACTCTTGATTGGGACGCTGACAGGCAATTATCGTCGCCCTGCGGACCTGTCTGCCCCCTCTATTGACTTCCGGGCGAGGTGCCCGACTTCTGCGGCGCCAGGCACTCCTCGGCCTCGGCGACGAGGGAATCGACGAAGACACCCAGCTCAGCCGAGGTGAGAACGGCCCGCAGGCCCATCCCGCCGCCGGCCCACGCCTCCACGAACGCTCTTCTGGCGAGCCGCCATCGCCCGGCGGGTCCGCGCCGGGCGGGGACCCAGATCGGGACGGTGCGCAGGCGGCAGCGGAGCTCACCGCCGCCGACGACCCCGGTGCGCGTCCGGTAACGAAAGGCGAACAGTTCCTCGCCGTCCGGGAACCGGTCGTCGGGGTCGGGCCACTGCGAGCCGTCGCCGGCGCGGGCCTCGGCGACCCCGCGCGCCAGCCGGGTGAGCAGCCGGCCGCACCGCTCGCCCACCGTCCCGTACAGCGTGCCGTCGCGGTGGAGTCGCAGCGTGACCTCGTACGGCGTGCCGTCGCCGTCCCGGCACACCACCGGTGTGACGGTCAGATACGAACCGTCAAGACAACGCAGTCCCCCCACTTCAGAGAGGGTATCCCCGGCACCGGCCGGGAAAACGTGATCACCCCCACGGGTGTCCGCGCCACCCGGGCGGCTGGTGCCACTCGGTCCAGCCGTACCCCGAGCGCCCGTCCTCGGCCTCGAACCGGCACAGTGCCCGCGGGAAACGGGCGGTCAGGCCGTCCGGCGACGTCATGGCGACCGGGGCGAAGGCGACCGGGACGGCCGCCATCGGGAGCCCGGGCACCAGCAGCCGCGACCCGGCGGGCAGGCCGTCCTCGCCGAACGCGCTCGTCGCGGTGAAACCCTCCCGGTGGCCGATCTCCCCGCCCGGCGGGACCGTGAAGCACGGCCAGGGCAGCTCGTAGCCCGCGTTGGCCCGCATGCCGTGGAAGGACGTCCCGTCGTCGAGCCGTCCCGAGCTCCACAGCCACGAGACCTGCCACCAGTCGCGCTCGCCCCAGCTGTGGTCGCGCTCGCCGTGCCCGGAGAAGGCGATCTCCTCACCGCCCACCCTGATCGTCCCGGCGACCTCGCAGGGGATCTCGTAGCGCGGGATGAAGCTGTACGGGTACGCCCCGCCGACGGTCGTCCACTCCAGGTCGAACCCCAGTGAGGTCGTCGGAGCCCCCGCCGGATCCTCGTACGCCCGGGCCGGGTCGCCCGGCACGGCCGCCACCGTGGCGTCCAGGGTGAGCCGGAAGGACCGCAGGGACGCGGTGACCTCGTGGGTGGCCCGGTAGCCTTCGCCCGCCACCGAGAGGTCGGGCCCGGGCAGCGGGGCGTGGTTGTCCGCCAGCAGCACCGTGGGCCGGTCCCTGCCGACCAGGCACGCCCAGTACCAGGCGCGGTTCCAGTTGGGGTACAGGCCCAGGCGGACGTAGCCGGCGACCGAGCCGTCCTCGGCCGCGAAGTCGAGGTAGACGGACTCGCTCCACAGCGGCTCCGCCCCCACCGGGTGCAGCCCCTCGTCCTCTTCGCGCAGGGCCCACGTTCCGTGATCAACGATCTTCACCACGACCGCTCCGATGCAGATGCAAGCGCTTGATCGGTTACCGGACCAACCTAGCCGTCAGCCGCCCCCGCCGCAGCCCCCGCCGCCACCGCCGCAACCGCCCGACCCGCCGCCGGATCCGCCGTCGCCCCACGAGCCGCCGCAGCCGCCCGTGGAGGAGCCGGAGGCCGCCGAGGACCCGGCCCGGCGCCCCTGGGCCTTGCGGGGCCGGTGGAGCCTCCGGGACTCCGGGGGAGGCGGCGGGCCGCCCATGGACAGGACGGCGCACAGGTCGTCGTCCTTCATCTGGTGCAGGCCGTACAGGGCGATGCCGAAGAGGTTCAGCGCGTCCGTGGCGACCCGGTCGCGGGAGCGGGGCGGCAGGGACCTGTCCTCCCGGTGACGCAGGCGGTAGTGGGCCAGCGCGGTCTGCCCGATCCGGTTGGGGTGGGTGGGGTCGGCCCGGCCGGAACCGGGGGGGTCGATCAGCCCCAGCTCCCGCAGCCGCGTGACCAGCTCGGCCGTCGCGGGCCCCTCCGCCGCCTCCCGCCGCACCTCCCAGACCGGCACGCCGTCGGGCCTGGCTTCGAGCAGGGCGAGGATCCCGGCGGCCACCGGGTGGGGGGACCGGGCGGGACCGGTGCCCACCCTGGTCAGCTCCCCGCTGCGCCGGGCCCGGACCGCCTTCCCCTCGACCAGCTCGGCCAGCGCGGTGTCGAGGACCCGGGATCGCCCGCCCGCCAGCATCGCGAGATCGTACGGCGTCAGGTCGGGCCCCTCGTAGGAGCGGGTGGAGTGCCTGGCCAGACGGAGCGCGAACAGGCCGGTCACCACCAGAAGCGCGACGGTCACAACGATGATCTGGACGGTGTCCATGACGACCTCCGGGAGAACACCCTGCACGAGGTTCACTACCCCGTGGACGAACGGGGGAGGCCGGAAGTTTCAGCGGCGCCGGAAAGCCGGATCCCGTGGTCGAACGGGAAAGACCGGAGCCCTCAGCGGCGCCGGAAGAGCCGCGACCACCGGCCGGGCGCGGGGCCGGGCTCCCGGTCGGCCGGCGCCTCCGGCAACCGGCCCGCGGCGCGGAGCCGCTCGGCGAAGTCGCGGACGTCGGCGTGGGAGCCGCCGGGCGGCTTGGGACGGCCCCGGGCGTAGGCCTCGAACTCCCGGGCGAAGTCGCCGCCGAGCGCCTCGACCAGGTCGGGCCGGTGCCTGGCCACAATCCGGCGCCGCTTGGCGATCAGGCTGTACTCCTGGACCCGCAGCCGCTGCCGGTCGAACCCGGGCGGCGCCTCCCGCCCGGCCACCAGGGAGGCCAGCAGCTCGGCCTGGGCGCTCGCCAGAGCCTCACGGGCGGCGTTCCCCGTCTCGGCCTCCCCGCCCGCCGCCCCGGCCCGCTCAGCCCCGGCTCCGGCCCCGGCCCGCTCAGCCCCGCCCCCGGGCCGCCCGCCCTGCGCCGCGGACCGCCGGTCCTCCCCCTCGGGTCGCTCGCGCTCCGGCAGCGGGCGCCCTGACACGGGACGGCCGTTCTCAGACACGGGCCATCGCGCCGCGGATCCGGCCGAGCTCCGCGTCGAGCGCGTCGTCGCTGGGGTAGTCGTCGTCCCATTCGAGCAGCACGCCGGGCGGGTCGACCCGTGCGCACAGCTCGGACAGGATGCCCAGCACGTCGTCGGGGACGTACGCGGTGTGGGTGTCGTGCCACAGGCCGTCGCGGGAGTGACCTCCGGCGACGTGGACGTAGGCCAGCGCGGACAGCGGCAGGCGGTCGAGCGCCTCGGTGGCCGACAGGCCCAGGTTGACCTGGTTGGTGTAGAGGTTGGCCACGTCGATCAGGAGCCCGACACCGGTCATCTCGACCAGCTCGCCGAGGAACTGGGCCTCGGTCATCTCGTCCTCCGGCCAGCCGAACAGCGCCGCCACGTTCTCCAGCGCCAGCGGGACGGGCAGCGCGTCCTGCGCCCGCCGCACGTTCTCGGCGACGACGGAGAGCGCGGCCCTGGTACGCGGGACCGGCAGTAGGTGACCGGCCTCCATGCCGCCCGCCCGGACGAAGGCGAGATGCTCGCTGACCAGGGGCGCCTCCAGGGCTCGCGCGCAGGCCGCCAGGTGGGCCAGCCGCCCCGGGTCGGGGGGTTCGGCGCCGCCGACGCCCAGCCCCACCCCGTGCGGGATCACCGGCGTCCCCCGGCCGCGCAGCACGCGCAGCGACTCGGGGAGCCGATCGGGTCGCACGTTCTCCGCGATGACCTCGACGAAGTCGACTCCGGGCAACCGCTCCACGGTCAGGTCGATCTCCGGCCGCCAGCCGATGCCCACACCCAGCGCCCGAGGCTCAGCCGCCATCGGACCACCACCTCCGTTCCCGCTCCACGATCGTCCGGGTCGCTCCGCCGTCGCCCTCCCGGTCGCCTCGCCGGAGGCCGGACCTCCGAAAGGGCGCGGGAAGGGCTCATCCGCCGCACCCACCACCGCACCCACCACCGCAGCCGGACCCGGACCCGCAACTGGACCCGCCGCCCGAGTCGCCCGACCCGCCCCCGGAGTCGCTTGATCCACCGCCGGAGTCGCCCCACCCGCCGGAGCCGAAGTCGCCGCCCCCGCCGAAGGAGGAGTCGCCCCCGCTCCCGCCCCCGCAGGCGCCCGCGGCGCACCCGGCCGAGCCGTTCGCGGCGCCGCGCTCGAGCTCCTCCTGCAGGTGGGGGTCGCCGAGCTCGCCCAGCCCGTACAGGGCGACGGGAACGCCGACGGCGAAGGCCAGATCGGGGGTGACGGGGCGGGCGCCCGGCACGTGGGTTCTGCGGGCGGCGCCGAGCACGTCGTATCCGGTCCTGCTCAGCACACCGCGCAGCATCCGCCGGTAGCGGAAGTAGGTGGTGAATCCTCCGATCCCCGCTATCACGTATATGAGCGGCGTGATGATGCCGAAGATCCCGGTGGAGGCACCGGAGACGAGGATACCCAGCACCACGGCCACCGGGAGGAACGAGACGGCCAGGAGCCGGTTCAGCAACGTCCGCGCGTGCCCCATCGCCCCGTCGGGGATGATCAGCCCCAGGCCCAGCAGGCGGTAGCGCAGCCCTTCCATCTCCCGCCCCTCCGCCACCGCGCGGCGCAGCTCCCCCAGGCCGCCGGAGCCGCCGCGGAGGCGGAGGGCCTCCATGACCGCGTGCTCGATCGGGTCGGGGGACGGCGCCGCCCCGGCGACCAGGCTGATCTGGCCGCCTCGCGACACCCGGACGGCCCCGCCTCTGGACAGCAGGGCGATCGCGGTGTTGATCACACGGCGCGGGCCGCCGGAGAGGTACGCGAGCTCGTACGGGCTCAACGGCCCGCCACGGTAGCCGGACACCGTCGAGCGGACCCGGTTGTGCTCGCGGACCACGGCCACGCCCGCGGCGTTGACGAGCGCGCTGAGAATGAATGCGACGACGAACAGGGCGACGTGCATGTCCGCCTCCTGGGGGACGGGGGGAACGGGCCGTACGGGTCACGTCCCGGGTAAAGAAGTAGACGCGCGGGGCGGGGCATAAGTTTCGGTCCTCTTCAGGCCGAGTCCGCCTCCGCCCGGCCGCCCCCGCCGGTCCGGCCACGTGGAAGGCCGGGCACGCGGGAGACGGGCACGTGGAAGGCCGGGCACGCGGGAGACGGTCACGCGGGAGACGGTCACCCGCCGCAGCCGCCGCACCCACCGCCGCACCCGCCGCAGCCGCCGTCGCCCTCGCCCCAGCAGCCCGAGCCCGACTCGCCCGTACTCGACGACGGGGAGCCACCCCCGCAGAACCCGGTGGCGCACCCGTCCTCGGCCCGGGCGGTCTCACGTCCGAGCTCCTCCCGCAGGATGGGGTCGCGAAGCTCGTCCAGCCCGTACAGGGCGATGGGGACGGCGACGGCGAAGGCCAGGTCGGGGGTGACGGGGCGGATGCCCTTCCGGTAGGTCCGGCGGGCGGAGTCGAGCGCGTCGCGCCCGGCCCGGCTCAGCACATCGCGCAGGGCGCGCCGGTGGTCACGGTGGGCGATGCCTCCGCTCGTCCCGGATACCAGGCCGACACCCGCGGCCGTGATGAATATCCCGCTGGCGGTGATGCCCTTGCTGCCGGGCTCATGGGTGACGAACGCGCCGATGAAACCGACCACGTGAGCGACCAGCCCGAGGATCGAGACGACGTGGAGCCGTTTCAGCGGTTTCCCGAGGCGGTCCAGCGCGCCGTCGGGCACGATCAGGCCCAGTTTCAGCATGCGGTCGTTCAGCTTCCGCATCGCCGGTCCCTCCGCCATCGCACGGCGCAGTTCCCCGAGGTCGCCGGAGCCCCCCCGGACCCGCAGAGCCTCCATGAGTGCCTGCTCCATCGGGACGGGGGACGGCGCCGCCCCGGCGACCAGGCTGACCCGGCCGCCCCGCGACACCCGGACGGCGCCCACACGCGACAGCACGGCGATCGCGGTGTTGACCACGCGACGCGGGCCGCCGGAGAGGTACGCGAGGTCGTACCGGTACAGCGGCCCGCCGTAGTAACCGGAGGTGACGGCCCGGACCCGGGCGTATTCCCCGCGCACCGCCGAAGCCGAGGCCCAGATGGCGCCGACCAGGCCGAGAACGGCCGCGGCGAAGATCAGGGCGACAAGCATGCCCGCCTCCTCTGCGAAAGGGGAAACGGGCTACGCGCCGTACCCGTCTGAATCGGGTAGACGCGAGGAAGACCACAGAAGTTCTGCCCGGCCGGCGGCGCCCCGGGCTCCCGCGGGCGCGGTCCCGGTACGGGCGGTACGGGCGGAGCGGGCCGGCAACCGTCCGGGTCGCCGAGGTGAACGGCGGACGGCGCGCCCGGCCGGGCGAGAGGCTTCCCGGCCGGGTGAGAGGTCTCAGCCGAGGCGGGCGACGAGCGCCTCGTACTCCTCCCAGAGCTCCTTGGGCAGGTGGTCGCCGAAGGTCCGGAAGAAGTCGGGGATGAGCGCCGCCTCCTGCCGCCACACCTCCTCGTCGACGCTGAGCAGCGTCCGCAGGTCCTCCCCGGAGATGTCGAGGCCCTCGGTGTCGAGCTCGGCGGGGAGCAGGCCGATCGGGGTCCGCACCGCCTCCGCCCGGCCGTTGAGGCGGTCGACGATCCACTTCAGGACCCGGCTGTTCTCCCCGAAGCCGGGCCAGATGAACTCGCCCTTCTCGTTCTTGCGGAACCAGTTCACGTAGTAGATGCGCGGCAGCCGGGCGCCCTCGCGCTGCCCGATCCTGATCCAGTGGGCGAAGTAGTCGCCCATGTTGTAACCGCAGAAGGGCAGCATCGCGAACGGGTCGCGGCGCAGCTCACCGACCTTGCCCTCGGCGGCGGCGGTCTTCTCCGAAGCGATGTTGGCCCCGATGAAGACGCCGTGCTGCCAGCTCAGCGCCTCGGTCACCAGGGGCACCGCGCTGGCCCGGCGCCCACCGAACAGGATCGCGGAGATCGGCACCCCCCTGGGGTCCTGCCACTCGGGGGCGATCGTCGGGCACTGCCCGGCCGGGACGGTGAAGCGGGCGTTGGGGTGGGCGGCGGGCTCCGGGCTGTCCGGGGTCCAGTCGCGGCCCTTCCAGTCGGTCAGGTGCGCCGGGGGCTCGTCGGTGAGGCCCTCCCACCACACGTCGCCGTCGTCGGTGAGGGCGACGTTGGTGAAGATGCTGTTGCCCCAGAGCGTCTTGATCGCGTTGGCGTTGGTGGACTCGCCGGTGCCGGGGGCGACGCCGAAGAAGCCCGCCTCGGGGTTGATGGCGTGCAGGCGGCCGTCCTCGCCGAAGCGCATCCAGGCGATGTCGTCGCCGATCGTCTCGACCTTCCAGCCCGGGATGGTCGGCTGGAGCATGGCCAGGTTCGTCTTGCCGCAGGCGCTCGGGAAGGCCGCCGCGACATAGCGCGTCTCCCCGGAGGGCGGGGTGAGTTTGAGGATGAGCATGTGCTCGGCCAGCCAGCCCTCGTCGCGGGCCATCGTGCTGGCGATGCGCAACGCGTAGCACTTCTTGCCGAGCAGGGCGTTGCCGCCGTAGCCGGAGCCGTAGGACCAGATCTCGCGGGTCTCGGGGAAGTGGCTGATGTACTTGGTGGCGTTGCACGGCCACGGCACGTCGGCCTGGCCGGGCTTCAGCGGGGCGCCGACCGAGTGCACGGCCTTGACGTAGTCGCCGCGCTGCTCGATCAGCCGCAGGGCGTCCTCGCCCATCCGGGTCATGACGCGCATCGACACGGCCACGTACGGCGAGTCGGTGATCTCGACGCCGAGCTGTGAGATCTCGCCGCCCAGCGGGCCCATGCAGAACGGCACGACGTACATGGTCCGGCCGCGCATGCAGCCCCGGAAGATCTCGCCGAAGGTCCGGCGCATCTCGGCGGGGGCGATCCAGTTGTTGGTCGGGCCGGCGTCCTCCTCGCGCTCGGAGCAGATGTAGGTCCTGTCCTCGACACGGGCGACGTCACTGGGGTCGGAGGCGGCGTAGAAGCTGTTCTGCCGCTTGGCCAGGCGCTTGAGGGTCCCCCGCTCGACCAGCAGGTTCGTCAGGCGCGTCCACTCGGCTTCGGAGCCGTCACACCATTCGATCCGGTCCGGCTGGGTCAGCTCGGCGATCTCCTTGACCCACTCGGCCAGCTCGGTATGAGTGGTCGGGCTGGAGGCGGTTACGTCCACGGTAACGGACACTGATGGGGCTCCTTTACACTTCTCCGGGCCAAAGCATCATCAACGACGAAAGCACACCGAATCCAATTGGCGTAGACCAGTGAATTAGGGCGACCAGGCGTTGCGGCGGCCCCCGGTCCGACCATGACCGGCGGCATATAGCCTGGCAGGAGGCACGTCGTTCCGGTGTGCCTACCCAAAAGAAGCGAGATTAAAGAGAGCCTTTCCGGCAGTGGTATAGGCCACCGACGGTGGTCTAAACCAATTCCCCGACAGGTTCAGACCAATTTCCCGGCGATTTCCCCTCCTGTACTCAGGAATTGACGTCGGGACCCGCGGCCCGCACCCGGTCGACATGCTGGAGCGCGTCTCGCAGATCGGCCAGCCAGGTGTCGGTGTGCTTGCCCACCAGGCGCACACACCAGGCGAGCGCGTCACTCCGGCTGCGGGCCACCCCGGCGGCGACGAGGGTGTCGAGCACGCGGCGCTCCGACTGGCGGAGCCTGGTCATCACGGGCACCGAAAGTGTGGTGAACATCACTTTCTCGTCGCCCACGGCGACGCCCCAGGAGACCTTCCGGCGGAAGCGATGCTCGGCCTCCAGGGCGATCTCGACCCGCCGCTCCCTGCTCTCCTCGCGGAAGCGCTGGATGCCGCCCTCGACCGTGGCGGCGCGCTCGGCCTCGGAGACGTCGTCCCCGAATTCGGGCGCCGGGAGCCTGCCGATCACCGTGATCTCCTCGCGGTCCAGCACGATCTCGGGGCGCCCTTCGAACCACTCTCCGGGCAGCCGCCCGGAGAACCAGCCGCGCAGCTTTTCCGCTGCTTCTTCATTATTCATGTAATCGAGATTACAACTCCGCTACGGGGGAGGCCAGTGCCGCTCCCGGGGCCCCGGCGGTGTTCCCGGAGTCCGGGAACGGCGACGATCCACCCCTGTGCTGCGGGGACTGCGCGAGCGCGGGAAGGCGAAGACCGGACGCGGCTCGTCCTCTCCGTGCCCGCGCTGCGGGCGAGGCCTAGCGGACGCGGGCGGCGACCGTCGGGCTGATCCGCACGGCCCCCGCGAAGTTCCGGGTGGTGACGGGGCTGATCTTGACCACGTCGCCGGTGCGGGGGGCGTGCAGCATCTTGCCGTCACCCCAGTAGATCGCCACGTGCGAGACGTAGCCGGGGTTGGTCGGATCGTGCCGCCAGAACAGCAGGTCACCGGGCTGGGCCCGGTCGAGCGGGATCTGCGGGCCCGCGACGAACTGCTGGTGCGTCACGCGGGGGACCTTGATCCCCGCCTGGGCGTAGGCCCACTGAACCAGGCCCGAGCAGTCGAAGGTGTCGGGCCCCTCGGCCCCCCAGACGTACGGGCGGCCGAGCTTGCCGGCCGCGGCGGTGAGCGCGGTCCGGATCTGGTCGGCGGTCATGAAGGAGGACGCCGACCAGGTCGTCCGGCGGGGGGTGACCAGAACCGGGTTGATCACCGCGATCTGCCCGTCCTTGGGCAGCAGGCGCAGCAGGGTGCGGCGCAGCTTGGCCGAGTCGGTCTTGGGGGCGCTCACCACGAGCGCGTTGTTCTCCGGGATGCCCAGCGCGCGGGCGGTGTCACGGGAGACCACGGCGTCGATGGCGCCCATGCCCATCGTGGCGTAGGCGCCCACCCGCAGGCTCCGCCCGGCGGTGACGAAGGTCTTGCCGAGCGGCATGCCTCCGTCGTTGCCGAGCACGAAGGAGACGGCGACCTCTCCGGCGGCGATGTTGCGCCACAGGCGGTCGGAGCGCGCGGTGGGCGCGGGGGTGTAGGCGCGGAAGGTCGAGGGGTTCACCCCCAGCGTCTGCACCCGCTTGCCGTCCAGGATCACCTCGGCGGCATCGGCGCGCTCCACCGCGCGCACCCCGGAGACCTGGGCGATCCGCGCCACGACCTCGGCGCTGAGCGGCTTCTGCGTGACGACGAACAGGTGCGGCTGCCGCATCGAGGTCAGCGGCGCCACCGGGGCGGGCGTGGACGGGGCCTGGACCGCGCCGCCCTGGACCGGGGCCGCCGAGCGCGCGGGCAGTGCCCCGTCGACGGGCCCCGTGGCGACGGACGTGCGTACGGAGACCTCCTCCGGGCCCGGCTCCGGCATCTGGGCGAGGACCGCCAGGTCGGTGACGAGCACGGCGACGAGAAGGACGGCGATGACCGGGACGGAGCGTCTCATCACCCGGATGGTGCGGTGGCCGTACCGGAAGCGGGGGCGGTAGGCGAGATCCATGCGGGCCTCGCGGATCACGTCGGAGAAACGCGTCCGCCGCTCGAACACGACATCTCCCCTTCCCCACCGTAACCAGCCCTACGAGGGTGCCGCACCCGGCGCGATGATGCACGCGAACACGGCAAAACACGACCAACCCGCAATGCGGTGGTCGTCATCGTCGAATCCCCGGACCCGTGAACCCTGCCATGACACAGCGATCCGCCGGGACCGACATCCCGGCGGATCAGTGGAGTCAGGTGAGGTCAGTTGCCGATGTACGGCACGGCCTCGATGATCTCGACCGTGTTCGAGCGGCCGTTCGGCATGGTGTAGGTGGCCTTCTCGCCGATCTTCTTGCCGTTGATGGCCGCGCCCAGAGGCGACTTGGGCGAGTACACGTCGATCGGGGCGCCGCTCTCCTCGCGGGAGGCCAGCAGGAAGGCGACCTCCTCGTCCTCACCCTCGAAACGGACGGTGACGGTCATACCAGGACCGACCACGCCCTCGGTGCGGGGCGCCTCGCCGACCTTGGCCGAGTCGAGAATCTGGCGGAGGTGGAAGATGCGGGCCTCCATCTTGCCCTGCTCGTCCTTGGCGGCGTGGTAGCCGCCGTTCTCCCTCAGGTCGCCCTCTTCGCGGGCGGCCTCGATCTTCTTGGCGATGTCGACGCGCCCGGGCCCCGAGAGGTACTCAAACTCCGCCTTCAGGCGGTCGTACGCCTCCTGAGTGAGCCAGGTGACGCTCTCGTTGTGGGAGTCGGCCACGGGTTCTCCTTGCTTCCTCTTTGGGGGCTTCCTACATGGGTAGCGCACGGTCGAATCTCGAAAGGCTAACAAGTTAACCGTTCGAACGCTTCCCCAAATGTCTCACTATACGAGATGGCAGTAGTGCACGTGAGCCGAAGTGGCCTGAGCACTGGTCTCTAGCCGTTCGGTAAGGCGCGCATGCCCCTCGCCGGCGGGGATCTCGACCTCCCTGCTGCCGACCTCGACATGATCGACATCCGTGGCCCGCAGCCGGCAGAGCGCCGCCCGGTCGGCCGGTTTGAACACCTCGAAGGTGATCTGCACAGAATCGCCGCGACTGACGTCGAAGGCGATGACCTGGTCGATGACCTCGGTGTCTCCCTTCGACGCCCACATCACGTAGCCCCACCCTCCGGCGCACACGGCGCACAGGATCGCGATCACCACGTGGACGACGAGCCGCCCCCGGCGCTCCGGACGGTCGGGGAAGTCGCCCGGGGTGCCGAGAACGGGACCGTCGTACCGGCCCTTCCCGGCCTCGCTGGTGGCCATGACGGAATCTCCCTGCACTACCTCGGCGTTGTCCGAGACAATTGTCCCCTGCGGGGGCCTTGCCCTCGTGACCGCCCAAGAGAAACTAACCTCTCTCTAGAGTGAATCAAGCCAAGGGAGCGTACGGCACCCCGGCGAGCCGAACGGGCGGCACGGTGAGGCGGGCCGCCCGCGAGCCGACACCAACGAGCCGAAGCGCGACCGATATAGAGGAGAGACCGAGCCCGTGAGTGCACCACTCAGGCTGATGGCCGTTCACGCGCACCCCGACGACGAGTCGAGCAAGGGTGCCGCCACGATGGCGCGCTATGTCGCGGAGGGCGTGGACGTGCTGGTATGTACTCTCACCGGGGGAGAGCGCGGGTCGATCCTGAACCCGAAGATGGAACGTCCGGACATCCTTGAGAACATCGCCGAGGTCCGGCGGCTGGAGATGGAGCGCGCGCGCGAGATCCTCGGCGTGCGGCAGCGCTTCCTGGGGTTCGTCGACTCGGGCCTGCCCGAGGACGAGAGCGAGCCGCTGCCCGAAGGCTGCTTCGCCCTGCAGCCGCTGGAGGTCGCCTCGGCACCGCTCGTCGCCGCGGTCCGCGAGTTCAGGCCGCACGTCATCCTCACCTACGACGACGACGGCGGCTACCCGCACCCCGACCACATCATGACCAACCGCGTCTCGGTGGAGGCCTTCGAGGCGGCCGGCGACCCCGACCGCTACCCGGGCGCCGGCGAGCCCTGGCAGCCCCTCAAGCTCTACTACCACATGGGCTTCACCAAGGACCGGTTCGAGGCGCTGCACGAGGCGATGACCGCCCGCGGCATCGGTTCCCCGTACGCCGACTGGATCTCCCGCTGGGAGGACCGCCCGCAGAAGTGGCCGGTGACGACCCGCGTGCCGTGCGGCGACTACTTCGAGACCCGTGACAGGGCGCTGCTCGCGCACGCCACGCAGGTCGACCCCGACGGCTTCTGGTTCGTCTGCCCGATCGAGCTGCAGCGCGAGATCTGGCCGACCGAGGACTACCACCTGGCCCGCTCGCTCGTCGACATCGAGCTTCCCGAGGACGACCTGTTCACCGGCATCCACGCGGAGGAGGTCTCGCCCGCCTGCCACTGACACGACCACGGGGTGGCGGTGGCAGACTTGAAGTGTGATTGCATTCGACACCGTCACCCAAGGTGACGTCAGCCCCGGTCTGGTGGGGTTCCTCGTCGTCGCGGGGCTCGGGCTCGCCCTCTATCTCCTCATCAAGTCGATGCGGAAGCAGATCTCCAGGATCGAGGTCCCCTCCGAGGCCGAGATCCGCGACGAGCTGCGCGAGCAGAACGGCAGCACCACCGCCTCCTAGGCCGCGTCACCCCAGACCTCCGCCCACCGCGGTCGCCGCGCCGGCCCCTCGCCGCGCCGGCCCATACCCCCGAGGACGGCAATGGCCGACAACGACATCAAGGTCTCCGACAACCCCGGAGCTTCCCGCTTCGAGATCCTGGTGGACGGTGAGATCGCCGGATTCGCCGCGTACCGCCTCCGGGCCGGGAAGATCATTTTCACCCACACGGAGATCGCCTCGGAGTTCGAGGGCAAGGGCCTGGGCAGCCGCCTGGCCGTGGGCGCCCTGGACGCCGGCCGCTCGGCGGGACGGTCGGTCGTGCCGCTGTGCCCGTTCATCGCCGGATACATCCGGCGCCACCCCGAATACCGGGACCTGGTGCCCGACCACTACGCCGACCTCCTGGAGGAGGAGACCTCCTGACGGAGCCTCCCGCGAAGCCCTCCGGGCGCCGCGGCGGGCCTCCCGGGGCCGGCGGGGACCTTTGAGGGTCAGCCGTCGGACGAGTGAGACCAGGCACGCTCCAGCGCCTTGGGCAGACCCCAGCGGCCCAGCGGGGTGAGCACCTCGGTGCGGTCGACGATTCCCAGGCACGCCCAGAGCGGGGTGACCGAGCTGAAGAGCGTCTCGGCGGCCTCCAGGTCCTCCGGCTCGTCCAGATCGACGTCGATGTCCTCCGACTCGGCGATGAGCCGGGCGATCCGCTCGGGCGAGGCCAGTACCCCCGGACCGCGCCTGGCGAGCGCGGCGACCGCGGCCAGCCAGTCGGCGTGGTGGATGGCGCACAGCGCGGCCAGCACCGCGTCCTCGTGGCTGAGCTCATGGTCCAGGTCGGAGAAGACCTCCAGCCGGTCGTTCTCCTCGGGCAGGTCGGAGATCGGCCCCGCGATGCCCGCCGTGACGCTCAACCAGAGCTCCTCGTCGTCGGCGGGCAACGGCTCGCCCTCGTACCCCGCGCAGGCCCGCAGCACGTTGCCGGGGTAGCCGGGCCGGGTGAGCACCTCGCGCAGCCGCGCGGCCGCGGCCCGCAGCTCCCTGACAGGCCGCTCCGGGGCGGGCAGCTCGGCGAGGATGCGGCGCAGCTCGCTGAGCGCGAACGCCTCCTCCTCGTCCCAGGCGGCGACGAGTTCCTCGTCCTGCTCCTCGCTGACCGCGTCCACGGGCACCCGCCCGTCGGGCAGCGGGCTGGACAGCCAGCTCTCCTGGATGCCGGTGTATCGCTCCCTGGCCGCCTCGTCGCCCCGGGCGAGCGCGTCGGGGTCGATCTCCCCGGCGGTGACCCGCTCCTCCAGGTAGGCGACCAGCCGGGCGAACATCTCCCGGCCGACCGGACCGCGCTCGTCCTCCTCGGGCCAGACGAAGAAGCCGCGGGTGAGCAGGAGCGGCTCGGTGCCCGTGGACTCCATCCAGCGTTGTACGTCCCCCACCGTGGCGACACCGGACTCGATCGCGCCGAGCGTCGCCTTGGCGGACTCCCAGAAGGGCGGCGAGAGCGGGTTCCCCGCCGCCATCAGCGCCCGCCGCAGGTCGGGGAGGGCCACCAGCGCCACCCCGGACGGCACCGCGAGCAGGGCACGAGCCACATCACGCCGGGTCAGCCCGGAGGCCGGCCTGCCGGCGTGCACACACACGAAGTCGAGATCCACGTGCAGTGAGCCTACGCCCGAAGTCTCATGAGCACACCTCCCCCACCGCCCGGCCCGTCCGGGACGGGACGTGCCGCCGCTGATCTCCGTCCGCCACCGGTACCGCGGGATTCCTGTGAGCAGCTGAGAGCGCGACGTAGTCTGACGCCATGAAAGGTGGTGTCATGAGCGCTCAGCCTGTCCACAGCGGCCCAGCGGATGGCCCCAGGGTGCCACGCACGATCGGCGGCATCTCCAGCGCCTTGCGAGGCAGCCGCCGTGCTCAGTTCTTCGCCGAACTTCTCGAAGCCCAGCAGGGCCCTGAGCTGGATGGCGTGCTCAACGCCTGGTGGGGGCGGACGATGCTCGACACCGATCCCGACCGTGACCGCATCCGAGCGGCGGCCGAAGCTGGGACTCTTCCCACTACCACCATGGACGAGGTCCTACGCCGACGGCAGGAGCACGGCGTCCAGTGAACGAAGATGGCCTATGACCTGTGGTCCCGTCCGAGGCCGTGGCTGACACGCTCGCCGACCCATCGGTCTCGGCCGAAGTGTTCTCGACTGTGGCGGCACTGACCGTTGCCATCTGCGAGGACCCGTGGCTCACTGGCAGTGACCAGGTCGGAGCCGACCCCGACTGGCGCGAGATCCTCATCCCCAAGGGATACGGCATCGCCGAATACCGGATCGATCGGAAGAATCAGCAGGTGCTCCTCACCCGCGTCGTCCTGTTCTGACCGTGTGAGAGCCTGGCCTTATGAACAGGCTTGGCAGTGCGACCTCCCCCTACCTGCTCCAGCACGCCGACAATCCCGTCGCGTGGTTCGAGTGGGGTGAGGAGGCCTTCGCCGAGGCCCGGCGGCGGGATGTGCCGCTGCTGATCTCCGTCGGTTACTCCGCCTGCCACTGGTGCCACGTGATGGCCCACGAGTCGTTCGAGGACGAGGGCACGGCCTCGCTGATGAACGAGCACTTCGTCAACGTCAAGGTCGACCGCGAGGAGCGTCCCGACGTCGACGCGGTCTACATGGCCGCCACCCAGGCCATGACCGGCCAGGGCGGGTGGCCGATGACGGTCTTCGCCACCCCCGAGGGGCACCCCTTCTACACCGGCACCTACTTTCCCCGGCCGCAGTTCCAGCGGCTGCTGGCCGGCGTCTCCAGCGTCTGGCGGAACGACCGGCAGGCGGTGCTGGAGCAGGGCTCGAAGATCGTGGAGGCGCTGAACGAGCGCTCGGCGCTGCCGTCCGGACCGGTGCCCACGCCCGGCACGCTCGCGCTCGCGGTGCACAGCCTGGCCGAGTCCTTCGACCCGGTGCGCGGCGGTTTCGGCGGGGCGCCCAAGTTCCCGCCGTCGATGGCGCTGGAGTTCCTGCTGCGGTACGCCGCCGGGGCGGGCGCCCCGGGTGGGGAGGGCGACCGGGAGTCGCGGGCGACCGCGACCGCGGCGACGACGATGGCGAGCCGGACGCTGGAGGCCATGGCCAGGGGCGGCATCTACGACCAGCTCGGCGGCGGCTTCGCCCGGTACAGCGTGGACGCCGGCTGGGTGGTGCCGCACTTCGAGAAGATGCTCTACGACAACGCGCTGCTGCTGCGGGTCTACGCGCACTGGTGGCGCTCCACCGGCTCGGTCCTGGGCCGGCGGATCGCGCTGGAGACGGCCGACTGGCTGCTGGCCGAGATGCGCACCCCCCAGGGGGGCTTCGCCTCGGCGCTGGACGCCGACAGCGAGGGCGTGGAGGGCAAGTTCTACGTCTGGACGCCCGAGGAGATCCGCGAGGTCCTCGGCGAGGAGGACGGCGCCTGGGCGGTCGCCCTGTTCGAGGTGACCGGGACGTTCGAGCACGGCACCTCGGTCCTCCAGCTCCTGGCCGATCCCGACGACGCCGAGCGGTTCGCCCGGGTCCGCTCCGCGCTGCTGGCCGCGCGGGCCCGGCGGGTGCGCCCCGGCCGCGACGACAAGGTGGTGGCCGCCTGGAACGGCCTGACCGTCGCCGCCCTCGCCGAGGCGGGCGCCCTGTTCGACCGGCCGGACCTGGTGGAGGCCGCGCGGGCGGCCGCGGTGCTGCTCGACGAGGTCCACCTGGACGGTGACCGGCTGTTGCGCACGTCCCGTGACGGCCGGGCGGGCACCAACGCGGGTGTCCTGGAAGACTACGCCGACCTGGCGGAGGGCCTGCTCACCCTGTACGGGGTGACGGGCGAGACCCGCTGGTTCCACCGGGCCGGGTCTCTGCTGGAGGCCGTGCTGACCCGCTTCTCCGACGGCTCGGGCGGGTTCTTCGACACCGCGGACGACGCCGAGCGGCTCTTCCAGCGCCCGCAGGACCCCACCGACAACGCCACCCCCTCCGGCCAGTTCGCCGCCGCCGGGGCGCTGTTGTCGTACGCGGCGCTGACCGGCTCGGCCCGGCACCGGGAGGCGGCCGAGGCGGCCCTCGGCACGGTGACGGTCCTGGCCGGCAAGCACGCGCGGTTCGCCGGCTGGGGCCTGGCCGCGGCCCAGGCGGCCGTCTCCGGCCCGATCGAGGTCGCGGTCGTGGGCCCGGCGGACGACCCCGCGACGGCGGCCCTGCACCGGGCGGCCCTGCTCTCGCCCGTGCCGGGCCTGGTCCTGGCGCTCGGCGAGCCCGCCGCGGAGGAGGTTCCGCTGCTGGCCGGCCGCGGCCTGGTGGGCGGCGCGCCGGCCGCCTACGTCTGCCGCGGCTTCACCTGCAGGATGCCCGTCACCACCCCCGCCGCGCTGAAGGCGGAGCTGGCGGGGGCCCGGCCGCCCGGGGAAGGCGTCTGACCATCCGGGGAGGGCGCCCCCGTCCGGGAGGGGCGCCCAGCCGCCCGGGGAGGGCACCCGACCGTCCGGGAGAGCGCCCGGCCGTCCGAGAAGGGCGCTCAGCCGTCCCGGAGGGCGCCCCGTCCGGGACGGGCGCTCAGCCGTTCGGGGAGAGCAGGGTGGAGTCGCCGAGGCCGCGGCTCGGCCCCGCGCCGGTGTCCTGCTCCTCCAGCTCGCCGTCGCCACCGTCACCGCCGTCACCGCCGTCGCCACCGGTGTCGGGGGCCGAGGTCTGGTCGGGGGCGGGGGTCTGCTCGTCGGGCCCGGCGCTCGCGTCGGGGGCCGGGGTGCCCGTGTCACCGGGGACCGGCGATCGCGTGCCGACGCCCTGATCGTCACCCTCGTCGGCGGGGTAGCCGACGCCGGGGTCGTCACCGTAGGGGAGGTAGCCGTAGGTGGACGGCTCCTTGAACTCCTTGACCGGCTTGCCCGCCATCGCCTCGGTCATGAAGGCGCGCCAGATCTGGGCCGGGTAGGTGCCGCCGTACAGGGCGCTGCCGTCCACCGTGACCGGCTTGTTGTCGTCGCGGAACATGTTGACCGCCACCGAGAGCTGCGGGGTGAACCCGGCGAACCACACGGCCGCCGACTCGTCGGTGGTGCCGGTCTTGCCCGCCACCGGACGGTCGTAGAGGCGGGCGGCCGCGCCGGTGCCGGCCTCGACGACCTGGGTCAGCGCGTACGTGGCGTCCACCGCGGTCTGCTCGCCGAAGGCCCGCTCGCCCTTGGTGGAGCTCTTCGTGGTCCGGCCCCCGGCATCGGTGACCGAGCGGATCACGTGGGCCTCTCGGTGGACGCCCTCGGCGGCGAAGGTGGCGAAGCCGGAGGCGTTCTGCACGGCGCTCACCGAGGCGACGCCGAGCGGGAGCGTGGCGGCCCCCCGGTGCGGGTCCAGCTGCTCGGCGGGGATGCCGGCGTCTTCGGCGACCTTGAGGACCTTGCCGAGGCCGACTTTCTGGCCCAGGTCGACGAAGGCGGTGTTGACCGAGCTCTGGGTCGCCTCGACCAGGTTGATCTGGCCGTAGGAGCGACCGCCGGAGTTGGGGATGTCGGTGCCGGCCGAGGCGACGCGCAGCGGCGAGTTGCCGTCGACCCGGGTGTCGAGGCCGAGGCCGTTCTCCAGGGCCGCGGCCAGCGTGTAGGCCTTGAAGGTGGACCCGGCCTGCACCTTCGCCGAGAAGGAGTTGTCGAACTTGTTGGCGGTGTAGTCGCGGCCGCCGTAGAAGGCGAGGACCTCGCCGGTGGCGGGGTCGACGGCGGCCAGCCCGGTGCGGACCTTCTTCGGGGTGCTCTCCGGCAGGACCGAGGTGACGGCGCGCTCGGCGGCGGCCATCAGATCCTTGTCGAAGGTCGAGACGATCTTCAGGCCGCCCTGGTTGATGACCTCGTCGGTGTAGCCCCGGCGCTTGAGCTCGGCCGTGACCTGGTCGAGCATGTAACCCTCCTGCCCCTTGGGCGTGAAGATCGCCCTGGGCTTCCTGAGGGTGGGGAAGGTCACCCGGGCGGCCTCCTCGGGGGTGACGGCCCCGGTCGTCACCATCCCGTCGATCACCGACCTCCAGCGTGCCCTGGCGGCGTCGAGGTCGGTGCCCCGCGGGTCGGCGAACCGTGAGGGCTGCTGGATGACGGCCGCGAGGTACGCGCTCTCGGCGAGGGTCAGCTTGCCGACGTCCTTGCGGAAGTAGGCGTCCGCCGCCGCCTGGACGCCGTTGGCGCCCCGGCCGAAGTAGATCGTGTTGAGGTACTGCTCCAGGACCCAGTCCTTGGACTTCGACTGGTCCACCTTCAAGGAGATCATGACCTCCTTGAGCTTGCGGACGATGGAACGTTCCTGGCTGAGGCCGCTGTAGTAGTTGCGGACCATCTGCTGGGTGATCGTCGAGCCGCCCTGGACCTGGTTACCGGTGAGCGTGGACCACATGGCGCGGAAGGTGCCCCGCAACGAGACGCCCTGGTCCTCGTAGAACGAGCGGTTCTCGGCGGCGATGACCGCGTTTTTGAGGCTCTCCGGGACCTTGGCGAGCGCCACGCTCTTGCGGTTGACGCCCTGCCTGGCGAGCACGGTCCTGCCGTCGCGGTAGTAGATCACCGAGCCCTGCGCGGTGGCCTTGGGCTGCGTGCTGTCGGGGATGGGGGTCATCGCCCACACCACCCCGAGCAGGCCGGCCACCGAGACGACGGTGACGCCGAAGACGATGAGCGTGATCCTCAGGAACTTCCTCCTGGGACTTCCCGTCCCGCCCTTTAGCACGCGTGACCCCCCGATCGGAACCGCCGCGACCCTTGTCGGCCGCAGGAACCGTTAAGGGTAAACGATGGATAACGGTGTGTGGTCTCTGCTTGACATGGTACGGCTACCCCTTCCCCTTGCGCGGGACATCGGCCACCAAAGGCAGAACTCGGTATGGCACAGGAGTGTCCAAGGCGATGACCGACGAGGTCCTGACCACGCCCCGGACGTCAACGATCAGGTCAATTACCCGCTGCAGATCGGCATTGCTGCGCGCCACCACCCGGCAGTGCATGTCGTCGCCACCGGTGATCGTGTGCACCTCCAGCACCTCCGGGATCGCGGCGAGCTGGTCGGCCACCGGGTCGTGCCCGCTGACCTGACGGATCTGCAGGGTCACGAACGCGGTCACGTCGTAGCCGAGCGCGGCCGGGTCGACGTCGGGGCCGAAGCCGGTGACCACCCCCCGGGCGATCAGCCGGTCGAGCCGCGCCTGCACGGTCCCCCTGGCCACGCCGAGCCGCCGCGAGCACTCCAGCACCCCCAGCCGGGGCTCGGCCGCCAGCAGGGCGATGAGCCGGGCGTCGAGTTGATCAATCGTCATGATGTACAAGAACTCCGCTCTGACCGGAGAGTAGGTGTGCATATTGTCCATCGAATCAAGTGAGTGTTGCACAACCCGGCCACCAAAACAGACAGTTGTCGCATGAGCGACAACTTCCCTGTGAACGGTATGGACGCCGTGGTCTTCGCCGTGGGCAACGCCAAGCAGGCCGCCCACTACTACTCCAGCGCGTTCGGCATGCGGCTCGTGGCCTACCGGGGCCCGGAGAACGGCAGCCGTGACGAGGTGGCGTATGTCCTCACCTCGGGAAGCGCCAGGTTCGAGTTCCGCGCCTCGGTGCGCCCCGGCACCGACCTCGCCCGGCACGTGGCCGAGCACGGCGACGGTGTGATCGACCTGGCCATCGAGGTCCCCGACGTGGAGGCGGCCTACACCCACGCGCTCGCCCAGGGGGCGCGCGGGCTGGTGGAGCCGCACGTGCTGGAGGACGACCACGGCAAGGTGGTCGTCGCGGCGATCGCCACCTACGGCGAGACCCGGCACACCCTGGTCGACCGCTCCAACTACACCGGCCCGTACCTGCCCGGATACGCGGCGGCGAAGCCCGTCGTGGCCCCCCCGGACGTGCGCAACGGCCGCCTGTTCCAGGCCGTCGACCACTGCGTCGGCAACGTCGAGCTCGGCAAGATGGACGAGTGGGTGGAGTTCTACCAGCGGGTCATGGGCTTCACCAACATGGCGGAGTTCATCGGCGACGACATCGCCACCGAGTACTCGGCGCTGATGTCCAAGGTGGTCGCGGACGGCACCCGCAAGGTGAAGTTCCCGCTCAACGAGCCGGCGATCTCCAGGAAGAAGTCGCAGATCGACGAGTACCTGGAGTTCTACGGCGGCCCCGGCGTGCAGCACATCGCGCTGGCCACCAACGACATCCTCAGCACCGTGGACTACATGCGCGCGGCCGGCGTGGAGTTCCTCGACACCCCGGACTCCTACTACGACGACCCCGAGCTGCGCGCCCGCATCGGCGAGGTCCGCGCGCCGATCGAGGAGCTGAAGAAGCGCAGGATCCTGGTCGACCGCGACGAGGACGGCTACCTGCTCCAGATCTTCACCAAGCCGGTGCAGGACCGTCCGACGGTCTTCTTCGAGCTCATCGAGCGGCACGGCTCGCTCGGCTTCGGCAAGGGCAACTTCAAGGCGCTGTTCGAGGCGATCGAGCGCGAGCAGGACCGCAGGGGCAACCTGTAACCGCGGCCCGGATGGGAGACGGCCTCCCCCCGGCCCGGCCGGGGAGCGGTCCGCGACCCGCCCCGGGGCAGTGCAGGGGCAACCTGTAACCGCCGTTGGCTTTGCGATGGCGGTCCCGTGGCGATCAAGGCTTCATGGGATCAGTACCGACACCGCCGCCGCCGGACGAGCCGGGGCCGGGCCCGTCACCGGGGCCCGGCCCGGGCTACGGAGGCCCCGCGCCGGGCCCCGGCTACGCCCCCGGCCCCGGCCCCGGCTTCGACTACGGCTACGCCCCCTTCGGCGGGCCGCCCGGCCAGGGTCCGGGCCCGGAGCCCATGCGGCTGGGCGGGCGCTGGCGCCGCCTGTTCGCGGGCCTGCTGGACATGCTCGTCATCGGCCTCATCTCCTCGCCGTTCACGTACCAGACCGTCACCACGGTCACGAACCCCGCCGGCGGCGTCTCGATCGAGGTGCCGTACACGCAGACCCTGCTGGTCTCACTCATCGGCTTCCTGTACTACTGGTTGCTGACCGCCTTCTGGAACGGGCAGACACTCGGCAAGAAGGTCTTCCGCCTGCGGGTGGTCGACGTCGCCGGGGGGCGGGCCGGCGTCGCCCAGGCCGCGCTCCGCCAGCTGGTGGCGTGGGTGATGTACGCCACCTGCTGCCTGGGGTGGATAGATCTGGCATTCATCCTTTTCCAGCCGCGCAAGCAGGCCGTGCACGACCTCGCGGCCAGGACGCTTGTCGTAGACGCCTGATCAGCCCAGGTCACGGGCGGTAGTGTGCCCTGTACGGGGCCCGGTTCGGTCCGGGCCGGGACAGGGGGGCTTTCAGGTATGGTGTCCAGCCGGCTGGTCGTCGCGGCGACCGCCACCGTCCTCGGCGCGCTCGGTACGGCCGCCTGCGCGGCCTCGAACGGGGACAGCGCGCCGGGACCGGCCGCGAGCTCGGCCACGGGTCCCGACTCACCGGCCGCGAAGAACGTCGGCGCGCCGGGGATCGGCGACCCCGACTTCCCGACGGACGGCAACGGCGGCTACGACGTCGGCCGTTACCGGCTCAAGCTCGGCTACGACCCCTCGGCCAAGCACCTCACCGGGGTCGCGGCGATCGAGGCGAAGGCCACCCAGGAGCTGGCGAGGTTCAACCTCGACCTGTCCGGATTCACGATCAACAGGGTCACCGTCGACGGCCGGCCCGCCCGGTACGAACGGGCCAAGGACGAGCTCACCGTCATCCCGGCCGCGCCCGTGGCGGACGGGGCGGACTTCACCGTCGAGGTCGCCTACGCCGGGGAGCCCAAGCCCGTCAGGAACTCCTCCAACCTGGGCACGTACGGCTTCATCCCGACCGAGGACGGCGCGTTCGTGACCTGCCAGCCCAACGGGGCGCGGACCTGGTTCCCCGGCAACGACCACCCGCTCGACAAGGCGCGCTACGACTTCGAGATCACGGTGCCCAAGGGGGTGACCGCGCTGGCCAACGGCGAGCTCGTCGGCGCGCCGAAGACCGCCGGGGGCAAGACGACCTTCGTCTGGCGTGAGGACGACCCGATGGCCAGCTACCTGGCCACCATGACGCTGGGCAAGTTCGAGCTGCGTCAGGGCAAGACCGCCTCGGGCATCAGGAACCTCGTGGCCGCCGACCCGAGGTTCCGCGGTTCGCTGGACAAGCTGTACAAACTGTCGGGGGAGATGACCGACTACTGGAGCACGGTCTTCGGCCCCTACCCGTTCGACTCCACCGGCGGCGTCGTCGACGACTTCCCGGCGGGCTACGCGCTGGAGAACCAGACCAAACCCATCTACGGCGGGTTCGACCCGGACGAGGACATCATCAGCCACGAGCTGGCCCACCAGTGGTTCGGCAACAGCCTGACCGTCAAGCGGTGGCGGGAGCTCTGGCTCAACGAGGGCTTCGCGACCTACGCCGAATGGCTCTGGTCGGAGCACAAGGGGCGCGCGACCGCCGAACAGCTCTTCCGCAGGAACTACGCGGCCCCCGCGAACGACCCCATCTGGAGCTACCCGGCGGGCGAGGCCAAGCCGGACGACCTGTTCAACAACTCCGTCTACGTCCGCGGCGGCATGACGCTCCACGCCCTCAGGCAGCGCATCGGCGACGCGGCGTTCTTCAAGCTCCTGAAGGACTGGAACACCGAGCACAGGTACGGTCACGTCACGACCGCGGAGTTCACCGCGCTGGCGGAGAAGATCTCCGGCAAGGACCTCGACGCGCTCTTCGACGCCTGGCTGTTCACCCCGAAGAAGCCGACCACCTGGTGACGCCGCCCGCCGCGGGTCCGCAGGCTCGCGGACCCGCGGCTCACCCGATGACGATCTTGTACCCGTCCGCCCGGAGGGTGCCCAGCACCTCCTCCGAGTGGGCGGGCCCCCTGGTCTCCAGCTGGAGCTGGACCTCCACGTCCCCGGGATGCATGCCCAGCCGCTCGTGCACGATGTCGAGCACGTTCGCGCCGAGCTCCGCCATCCTGGTCAGCAGCGCCGCCAGCGCGCCCGGCCGGTCGGAGAGCGGCACGCGCAGGGTGAGGTAGCGTCCGGCGGCGGCCAGACCGTGCCGGAGGACCTTGGCCAGCAGCAGCGGGTCGATGTTGCCGCCGGAGAGCACGGCGACCACGGGGGGCTCGAAGACCTGCGGCTGGGCCAGGATCGCGGCCACCCCGGCCACCCCGGCGGGCTCGACGACCTGTTTGGCGCGCTCCAGGCAGAGCACCAGCGCCCGGGAGATGTCGCTCTCGCTGACCGTGACGACGTGGTCGACCAGGTAGTGGATCAGCTCGAAGGGCAGCTCCCCCGGCCGGCCCACCGCGATGCCGTCGGCCATCGTGACGGCGGGCTCGACCTCGACGGGGTGCCCCGCCGCCAGCGAGACCGGGTAGGCGGCGGCCTGCTCGGCCTGCACGCCGACGATCCGTATGCCGGGCCGGAGCGACTTGGCCGCGAGCGCGACCCCCGCGGCCAGCCCACCGCCGCCCAGTGACATCACGATCGTGCCGACCTCGGGGAGCTGCTCCACGATCTCCAGTCCGATCGTGCCCTGCCCGGCGATCACGTCGGGGTGGTCGAAGGGGTGGATGAACACCGCCCCGGTCCGCTCGGCGTGCTCCCTCGCCCGGGCCAGCGCGACGTCCACGGTGTGGCCCGCGAAGATCACCTCGGCGCCGTAGGAGCGGGTCGCGGCGACCTTGGGCAGCGGCGCCCCCTCCGGCATGTAGACCGTCGCCCCGGCGCCGACCAGGCCCGAGCCCAGCGCCACCCCCTGCGCGTGGTTGCCCGCGCTGGCCGCGACCACGCCCCGCCGCCGCTCCTCCTCGCTCAGGTGGGCGATCCTGACGTAGGCCCCGCGTATCTTGAACGACCCCGACCGCTGCAGGTTCTCGCACTTGAGGTGGACGGGCCCGCCGACGACGCCGGAGAGCACGTGGGAGTGGAGGATCGGCGTGCGCAGGGCGACGTCGGCCAGCAGCTCACGCGCGGCGACCACGTCCTCGAAGGTCACCCGGGAGTCGGCCATGCGGGCCATCGTACGCGCAGGGCGGGACCTCCCGTCCGGTCGAGTTTCGCCGGGCACCCACGTCGAGCGCGGAGGCTCAAGGGCGGGAGAAGCAGCCGGGCAGAAGGCACCGCGGGTCTCACCGACGTCCATGACCGCTCGGCCGCCCATGGAGTGGGCGGCCGCATACCCGGCCGGGCGGGAACTCCTGCGAACACGATCAGCGACCGCGAAACCCGCTCCGGCGTCCGCCGGGGTCAGGGCCGGTCGGCGGGCGGGCGGAGAAGACCAGGACCGAGGCGGTGAAGCCGTGGACGTGGTTGTGGCCGCCGACGGGGCCGATCTCGCCGGCGGCGAAGAAACCGGCGGCACCGACGACGTCCCTCTCCTCCGCACAGCGATCGGCCGTTTCCCCACTCGATCACCACACGGAAGTTTAGGATATTCTAAATATCGGTTGGAGTTGGGAGCAGCGTGGGCGAATGGGAGATCCTTCTCACCAGGGAGGTGGAAGAGTTCCTCGACGTACTCCATGAGACCGATCAGGAGTCACACAAACTGGTCAACCAGGCGATCCTGATCCTGGAGCGCAGCGGCCCGGCCGAAGGGCGACCTTTGGTGGACAGCGTCGCGGGATCCAAGATCTCCAACATGAAGGAGCTTCGACCTGGATCCGCGGGTCGTAGCGAGATCCGGATCCTGTTCGTCTTCGACCCGTGGCGAGCGGCGATCCTGCTGGTCGCGGGAGACAAGGCAGGCAATTGGGAACGCTGGTACCGGGAGGCGATCCCGAGAGCCGAGCGGCTATATGAGATCTACCTGGTGGATCGGCAGAAGGAGATGACGCAGTGAGCAGCCATCGCGGGTGGCGGGAGAGCGGCCATCTGGAGCGCGCGATCGAGACCGCGGGTGGTCCGGAGCGGTTCGAAGCGGAGGTCCGGCGTCTACGAGACGAAAACCAGGCATGGCGCCTCGCCGAGATGCGCAAACGGCGCGGGCTCACCCAGAACCAGGTCGCGGAGAGCATGGGTGTCTCGGTCGGGCGGGTATCGCAGATCGAGAGGGGCGACGTGTCGACGCGTGAGGTCCTGGATCGATACGTGGCCGCGCTCGGGGGCACCCTCAGGCTCATCGCCGACTTCGGCGACGAGCAGCTCAAGGTCGGCTGACCACCCGGCGATCCGCGCGGAGGACGACCGACGACATACCGGCAGGCGCGAACACGCCTCGGGGCGAGACCGCCGATCCGCGGCAGCCGGCCCTGGCGCCTGCGGAGATCAGGGCCGGTCGGCGGGCGGGCGGGCGGAGAAGACCAGGACCGAGGCGGTGAAGCCGTGGACGTGGTTGTGGCCGCCGACGGGGCCGATCTCGCCGGCGGCGAAGAAACCGGCCACGCCGATGGGCCCGAGGGTGTCGCGGACGGCGACGGCGTCGTGGTTGGAGTTGCCGAACATGGCCGAGCCGCGACCGTTGCAGGAGAACAGCAGAGCGCCGTCGACCCGGCCGAGCTGCTCGCGGTGAGAGTCGAGCAGCTCGTAGAGGTCCTCGTCGGCGGTGGCGGCGTCGCGGACCTGGAAGCGGACGGTGCGGCCGATCTCGACGACGTCGCCGATGGCGACCGCCTCGCGCTCGGGGTCGATGCCGAGCACGCCCCGGATCAGGAAGTCGCCGCGCTCGTGCCGCTCGGCGTACTCGTCCATGGCGACGCCGATCTGCAGGCCCGAGGCGACCAGGTCGCGGTCGTCCTCGTCCAGCGCGGTGACGATCTCCTCCAGCCGCGCCAGGGCGGGCTGGCCGGCGAGTTCGAGGAGGAGGTTGTCCTCGGCCTCGGTGACGGCCATCGTGGGACCGATCGGGCGGCACCCCTGGCTGACCACGGTGCTGACGTTGACCGGGCCGCTGAGCAGCACCCCCACGGCGCCCTCGCTGTGGACCTCCCCGTCGGCGAAGAGCCGCACCGCGCCGCGGCCCTGGATGGCGTTGGCCAGGCCGCCGATCAGCGGCAGGTCGCCCAGGACCTCCCCGGAGCGCTCGACGAAGCCGTCGGTGGGGAAGCTGTAGGGGTCGGCGAACAGGATGGCGGCCCGGTCGTCGGGACGGCGCTCTGGCAGGCCGACCACGACGAAGCGGTCGTCGGCCCGGAACGTGTCGAGCGCGAAGGTCGTCAGCCGGGCCCCTTCCAAAGTGGCGGCCCACGCGCTCACCGCGGGGGTCACCTCGACCCCCTGCCCGTCGCCGATGACCCCGGTGGCGCTGCATCCGAGGACGGCGGCGCCGGGGGCGATGCTCATCGCGCGCAGCCCGGCTCGGGAGACCTCGTCGGGATCGTCCCCGCAGATGAAGAAACAGATCAGGTCGGCCGGACCGGACAGTCCGGACAGGGCCTGGCGCACGGCGGTCTCGGCTGCGGCGACCAGATCGGACCCCACCGCGAGGCCATCGGCGAAACGGCTCGTCATCAGCGCCACTCGTCTCGCCTCTCCCTCATGTCTGACGGCTCGCCCGCAGGGCGCGTCTGCGACCCCGCCCGGGGCGTGCCGTGATTCGTCGTGACGTTACTGTGAAATTCCGTTCGGAGGCTTCCCCCGGAGCCCGTCGTGAGTCACACCCCGGGAGCTTTCCCGAAGCCTTGTCTTGGAGCGATTCTCCCCACTGCGGGGGCATGCACTCGCATGGACCATCACGCAATCGTCAAGATCCGCGAGAGGGAGGAGAGTGCCGGATCGGGCGCGGGGGACGTAGTCTCGATCCTGTGCCTCAAATCCCAGAGCCACGTACTCTGCGCGAACTACGCGCGAGCGGCCATATCCACCGCACGGTAAAGGCCGAGATCCGTGAGAACCTCCTGGCCAGGCTCAGGGCCGGAGAGCAGCGGTTTCCCGGCATCGTAGGTTTCGACGACACCGTCCTGCCGCAGCTGGAGCGCGCGCTGCTCGCCGGGCATGACCTGGTCCTGCTGGGTGAGCGCGGCCAGGGCAAGACCCGGCTCATCCGCACCGTGACGGGTCTCCTCGACGAGTGGACGCCCGTCGTCGAGGGCTGCGAGATCAACGACCACCCCTACGCGCCCTCGTGCGTGCGCTGCCGCCGCCTGGCGACGGGCGCGGGCGAGGAACTGCCGATCTCCTGGAAGCACCGGGAGGACCGGTACGGCGAGAAGCTCGCCACCCCCGACACGTCCGTCGGCGACCTGATCGGTGACATCGACCCGATCAAGATCGCCGAGGGGCGCACGCTCGGCGACCCGGAGACCGTCCACTACGGCCTGGTGCCCCGGAGCAACCGGGGCGTCTTCTCCGTGAACGAGCTGCCCGACCTGGCCGAACGGATCCAGGTGTCGCTGCTGAACGTGCTGGAGGAGCGCGACATCCAGGTCCGGGGCTACAACCTGCGCCTGCCCCTGGACGTCCTGCTGATCGCCAGCGCCAACCCCGAGGACTACACCAACCGCGGCCGGATCATCACTCCGCTGAAGGACCGCTTCGGCGCCGAGATCCGCACGCACTACCCGCTCTCGATCGAGACCGAGCTGGTCCTGATCCGCCAGGAGGCCGCGCTCGGCCAGGTGGGCGCCGACCTGCCCGACCACCTGATCGAGGTGATCGCCCGCTTCACCCGGATGGTGCGCGAGTCGACCGCCGTCGACGCGCGGTCCGGGGTGTCGGCCCGCTTCTCCATCGCGGCCGCCGAGACCGCCGCCGCCTCCGCCGTACGACGTGCCGCGCTGACCGGCGAGGAGCACGCGGTGACCCGGGTCGCCGACCTGCCGGGAATCGTGCACACGCTCCGCGGCAAGGTGGAGTTCGAGGTCAGCGAGGAGGGCCGGGAGACCGAGGTCCTCGCGCACCTGCTCCGCCGGGCCGTGGCCGAGACGTTCCGGCGCACGCTCGGCGGTACGGACCTGAACCCGCTGCTGGAGAAGTTCTCCGACGGCGTCCAGGTCGAGTCGGGGACGATGGTCCCCGCCGCCGAGCTGCTGCGCAGGATCGGCCCCGTCCCGGGCCTGGCCAGGATCATGTCCCAGCTCGGCATCGGCGACGAGTCCCCGGGACACGCCGCCGCCGCGCTGGAGTTCGCGATGGAAGGGCTCTACCTCCTGCGCCGGCTGTCCAAGGACGAGGTGGACGGCACGGCGGTCTACCGCACCTGAGAGGCCGGCATGAGCTACCGCTACGGCGAGTACCGGGACGGGCCCGACCCCCTCGCTCCCCCGTACGACGTCCGCTCGGCGCTGGACCGGATGGGTGACGCCATCCTGTCCGGCTCCAACCCGGGCCACGCGCTGCGTGACCTGCTCAAGGAGGGCCTGCCGGGCGCGCCGGACCGGCGCGGGCTCGACGAGCTGCTGCGCGAGGTGCGGCGCCGCCGCCGTGAGTTGCGCGAGCGCGGGCGTCTGGACGGCACGCTGGAGCGGGCCAGGGCGCTGCTGGACAAGGCGATCGGCCAGGAGCGGGCCGAGCTGTTCCCGGACCCCTCCGACGACGCCCGGATGCGCGAGGCGGAGCTGGCCGCCCTGCCCGACGACACGGCGAGCGCGATCCGGGAGCTGAGTGACTACCGGTGGCGCTCGGCGGCGGCCCGGCAGACCTTCGAGGAGCTGCGCGACCTGCTGCGCAGGGAGGTGCTCGACAGCCAGTTCCGGGGCATGCGGCAGGCGCTGGCCAACCCCGACCCGGCCGCCATGGAGCGGGTCGGGCAGATGATGTCCGACCTGAACGACATGCTCGACCGGGACGCCCGCGGCGAGCACACCCAGGCCGACTTCGAGGAATTCATGTCGAAATATGGAGACATGTTCCCGGAGTCGCCGCGGAACCTGGAGGAGCTGGTCGACACCCTCGCCCGCCGGGCGGCGGCCACCCAGCGCCTGCTGGCCTCGCTGACTCCCGCCCAGCGGGAGGAGCTCAACCAGCTCATCGACCAGACGCTGGAGCAGGCCGGGCTGGCCGAGCAGATGCGCCGCCTGGGCGAGTCCCTGTACGCCCGCCGTCCCGACCTCGCCTGGAACACCCCCGAGCGGATGAGCGGCGACGAGCCCATGGGGATGTCCGACGCGGTGAGCGCGCTGGACGAACTCGCCGACCTGACCCAGCTGGAGGCCGCGCTCCGCCAGGACTACCCCGGTGCGAGCATGGACGACATCGACGAGGCGGCGATCCGGCGCGCCCTGGGCCGCGCCGCGGTCGACGACCTGGAGGCGCTCAAGCAGATCGAGCGCGAGCTGGAGCGGCAGGGCTATCTGCGCCGCCAGCGCGGGAAGCTGGAGCTCACGCCCAAGGCCGTCCGCCGCCTCGGCGAGACCGCGCTGCGCCGCGTCTTCTCCTCCCTGGAGGCGGGCCGCCGCGGCGACCACGACCAGACGGACGCGGGCTCGGCCGGGGAGCTCACCGGCTCCGCACGCCCCTGGCGGTTCGGTGACGAGCAGCCGATCGACGTGGTCCGCACGGTCGTCAACGGTGTGCGGCGCGGCGGGAGCACCGGGACGGTACGCCTGTCGGTCGACGACTTCGAGGTGGCCGAGACCGAGCGGCGCACGGCGGCCGCGGTGTGCCTGCTGGTCGACCTGTCCTACTCGATGGCGCTGCGCGGCACCTGGGCCGCCGCCAAGCAGACGGCGCTGGCCCTGCAGGCGCTGGTCGCCGCCAAGTTCCCACAGGACGCGGTGCAGATCATCGGCTTCTCCAACTACGCCCGCGTGCTGCAACCCGACGAGCTGGCGGGGCTGGAATGGGACATGGTCCAGGGGACGAACCTGCACCACGCCCTGCTGATCGCCGGACGTCACCTGGACCGCCACCCCGACTTCGAGCCGGTCGTGCTCGTGGTCACCGACGGTGAACCCACCGCCCACCTGCGACGCAACGGCTCGGCCGCCTTCGAGTGGCCGCCCACCCAGGAGACGCTCGAACTGACGCTCGCCGAAGTCGACAAGATGACCCGGCGCAGGGCCACACTCAACGTGTTCATGCTCGCCGACGACGAGCGGCTGAAGGAGTTCGTCAACGAGGTCGGCCGGCGCAACGGCGGCCGTGTCTTCTCGCCCGGCGCCGACCGCCTGGGCGAATACGTCGTCAGCGACTTCCTGCGCGCCCGCCGCTCCCGCTGACCGCCGCTCCCGCTGACCGCCGCGCCTCCCGGCGGCCGTCGGGAGGCGGGAGGCGGCTCAGCCGTACGCGAGCCGGCCGGTTCCGCCCGTGCCCCTCCGGCGCTGGCCCGGTGCGCGCCGGCGAGGCGCGGTGGCCTCGCTCTCGCGCACCGGCGGCCCGCCTACCCGGCGGCCCGGTTCACCTGCCGGCGTAGGCGACGTAGGCGTTGAGCGCCAGGTCGAAACCGTCGCGGTAGTGGCGGTAGGAGCGGTAGCAGGGCCGCCAGGCCGTGCTGTTGCCGACTCCCGCGCGGGCGTCGGCGACCGCCGCGGGGAGCCGCTCGGGGGAGAGCAGGAGGCCGCCGCCGAGGTAGCGGGCGTCGGCCAGCGTCGTCGGGGTGTCGCGGTCGCCGCCGAGGTAGCGGCCGCGGCGCCAGCCGCTCTCCTCGTCCCAGACCAACGCGTCGCCACCGGTCAGGCGGACGGTCACGGTGCGCGGGTCGCAGGGGCCCTCCCACCAGTCCTCGACCTGGTCGCCCAGCGCCTCCACGACGCGACCGGCGTAGAAGGCGGGCTGGTGCCGCCACTCATCGGTGTACGGCTCGACATGTTTGACACCCACGGCGGGCACTCCCTCGTGCCATTGTGCTTCTTCTCCGACGGGACGCCCGCCCGGCACGATCGCGGCAGCACCGCCGGCGACCTCATCACGCGGGAACGGGCCCGCCAGTGATCCTACTCACCCCATCGGGATGGTCAGGGCGAAATGGGAAGATCGATCATCCCCAATGACCTATATCACTCCTTGACCAATACGTTACCTCTCCGCAACAACTTCTCCGTTCGGCATCCCGTCTCTTCTTGTGTAAACGGCATGAGACGTCCGAAGGGAAGAGAAAAGTGAGTCCGATGGTCGCGGGAGTCCTCGTGGCGCTGATGCTCATCGGTTGCGTGTGTTACGAACTGTGCCTGGTGCCGGTCCGCGACAGGCACGACACCATCGAAGGCGACTGACCGGTTCCGCCGCGCGACGACACCCGAGGACACTCGTCCACCCCGCCCAAGAACATTCACCCGCTTCCCCGAAATATCGTTCAAAAGAACATTCAGGAAGGCCAGCGGCCCGAAAAGGCTCACGCGAGCCGTATCCGGAGGAGATCACCGGAGACTAATGTCTGGCGCATGACCAACCTGCTGCTCTGGTTGCACATCGGTTTTTCGATCTTCGCGCTCGGGCCGGTGACCGCCGCCACGATGTCCACTCCCAGGTTCATCCGCGCCAAGGATGTCAACGTCCTCCGGTACCTCCACAAGACCACACGCATCTACGGCATCGCGTCCATCGGCGTCTTCCTGTTCGGGCTGATCCTGGGCCGGGAGTTCCTGGGCAGGCCGTACCTGTCGGCCTCCATGACGCTTTTCATCGTCGCGGCGGTACTGCTGGTCATGATCGCCCGCGACCAGGGCAGCGCCATCCGGGTTCTCTCCAGCGAGAACCCGGATGACGACGCCAAGGTGCAGACCGGGCGGGTCGCCGCCCTCTCCGGCGTGGTCGCGCTGATCTGGATCGTCATCCTGGTCCTGATGGTCTGGGGCGACCCGAGCTGACCACACCGGGGCGCCGCTAACCCAGCGCCTGGCTGAGGTCGGCGAGCAGGTCGTCGACCGACTCGATGCCGACCGAGAGGCGGACCAGGTCGGCGGGGACCTCCAGCGGCGAGCCCGCCGCCGAGGCGTGGGTCATCCGGCCGGGATGCTCGATCAGCGACTCCACGCCGCCGAGCGACTCGCCGAGGGTGAACAGCCTGGCCCGGTTGCACACCTCGACCGCCTCGGCCTCACCCCCGGCGACCCGGAAGGAGACCATGCCGCCGAAGCGCCTCATCTGCTTGGCGGCCACCTCGTGGTCGGGGTGCTCGGGCAGGCCCGGGTAGAGGACCGAGATCACCCGCGGGTGGGCGAGCAACAGGTCCGCCACGCGTTCGGCGTTGTCGCAGTGGCGCTCCATCCGCACCCCGAGCGTCTTGAGCCCGCGCAGCGTCAGCCAGGCGTCGAACGGCCCGGCCACCGCGCCCATCGCGTTCTGGTGATAGGCGAGCTGCTCGCCCAGGCCCTCGTCACGCACCACGAGGGCGCCGCCGACCACGTCGGAGTGGCCGCCGACGTACTTGGTGGTGGAGTGCACCACCACGTCCGCGCCCAGGGCCAGCGGCTGCTGGAGGTACGGGGAGGCGAAGGTGTTGTCCACCACGAGCAGCGCCCCGTTGTCGCGGGCGAGCTCGGCCAGGGCGGCGATGTCGGCGATGCCGAGCAGCGGGTTGGTGGGGGTCTCCACCCAGATGATCCTCGTCTTCTGGGTCATGGCCGCCGCGACCGCCGGAAGGTTGTTCAGCGGGACCGGGTCGTAGTGCAGTCCCCAGCGCTCGTGAACCTTCGCGAACAGCCGGTAGGTGCCGCCGTACGCGTCGTTCGGGATGATGACGTGGTCACCCGGCTTGCAGACCGTGCGCAGCACCGTGTCCTCGGCCGCCAGGCCCGAGGCGAACGCCAGGCCCCGGACACCGCCCTCGACCGCGGCCATGGCCTGCTCCAGAGCGGTCCTGGTCGGGTTGGCGGAGCGGCTGTACTCGTATCCGGCGCGCAACCCGCCCACGCCGTCCTGCTTGTAGGTGGACACCGCGTAAATCGGCGGAACGACGGCCCCGGTGTAAGGGTCGGGCTCCTGACCTGCGTGGATGGCCAACGTCTCGAATCCTTGGTTCATATCGCCAACGCTACTCGCAAAAGCCGCGGCCACCGCGGCATGCCGCTACGTCCGCCCCGTCCGGCGGACGCGCGCCGGCATCCGCCGACCGGCCCGTGGTCCGCCCCCCAGCGAGCCACGGGCCGGTCGGCGTCCCGGGCGGCGGTCCCGCAACCGCCGTGCGTCCCGGGACTTTCCCGGTGGGTCCTCACACCCGATGGATTCTCACGCCGCCTGCGGTTCCCGGTCCTCGGCACGGCGCGCCGGCAGCGGTACCACCCCGCCGCCCACGCCCCCGTCCCACACGGTGTCCGCCGCTTCGCGGCCCGCGGCCCGCACGCCCTCTTCCCGCGCTCCCCACGCCCGCCGTGCCTCCCACGCGGCGATCGGCGGCGCCTGGATGTGACGGCCGCTGCCGCCCTGGGCGTGCTCACCGTTGATCCGCGAGAGCAGGACCGGGTCGGCGAGCGTCAGAGCGACGGCGACCACGAGCCCCAGAGCAAGTACCACGATCCCGATGACGGTCATCTCCCACTCCCCTTCGACACGTCAAGCATCGGCGACGACCCCCCTGTTCCACCTCCGCTGAAGGACCGGTCCGGCAGGGGACCTCTCGGCCGAACGGCTGATATGACATGTCCACCGTCCGGCCTAGGCTCAGGGAGCGTGGGGGAAACACACCGGATCGTCTACTGGATCAAGAGGCTCAGCGAGATCGCCCTGATCGGCTGGCTTCTGCTGCTGCTCCTGATCGACCTCATGGTGACGATCGCGGTGACCGACGCCGGACCGGGCGCCCGCTGGCTGGTCCCCGTATGCGGCGCGGTGGGAGTCCTGGCCGTGCTGTGGCGCCGCAACAGGCGGGTCGGCGGGTTCGTCGCCCTGATGGCGGTGTCGTTCGCGGCCACCCTGATCATCGCGAGCACGGGCGACGACGGCTCACCCGGCCTGGCCGAGACCGGTGCCCTGCTGATCCTCACGATCGGCGGGCTGCGCGCGATCGAGCCGGTCCGGCGGGCCGCCGTGTTCTCCCTCGCGGCGATGGTCGTGCTTGAGGCCTCGGCCGCTCGCGTGAACCAGGCGGAGGCGTCGGTGGGCATCGGCTTCCTGCTCTTCGTCGGCTGGTCGTTCGCCGCGGGGATCGGCGCCTACCTCCGCTTCCAGCTGGAGCGCCGCCGGGAGGCCGTCAGCGCGGTACGGCGGGCCGAACGTCTGGAGCTCGCCAGGGAGCTGCACGACCTGGTCGCCCACCACATCACCGGGATCGTCGTACAGGCCCAGGCCGCCAAGGTCGTCGCCGAGCAGAAGCCGGAGGCCGTGCTCCCCGCCCTGGAGGCGATCGCCGGCGCCGGGGCCGACGCGCTGACCTCGATGCGCCGCCTGGTCAGCGTGCTGCGCGCGGAGGACGAGGCCGCCCGCTCCCCCGGCAGCACACTCATGGACATGCGCACCATGGTCGAGCGCTTCTCGGCGGGCGGCCCGCAGGTCGCCTTCGACATCGGGGCGGGCATCACCGACGAGACCCTGGCCCCGGAGGCGATGACCACGCTCCACCGCGTCCTGCAGGAGTCGCTGACGAACGTGCGCCGGCACGCCCCGGACACCGGCTGGGTCGAGGCGGACCTCAAGCTGACCGACGGCTCGGATCTCCGCGCCTGGGCCGAGAGCACGGGCGCGCAGGCGCGGGGGCAGCGGAACGCGCGTGACGACGCGCCCGCCGCCGGACGGACCGTACGGTTGCGGGTGCGCAACTACGGCTCGGCGGCCGACACCAGGATCTCCCGCCTCGGGGGTGGCTTCGGCCTGGTGGGCATGGCCGAGCGCGTCGAGGCGCTCGGCGGCCGCCTCGTGGCCGGTCCCACCCCCGCGGGCGCCTGGGAGGTCATGGCCGAGGTCCCCGTCTAGCCCGGCGAGGGGACCGCCCGGTGCGCCCGGCCGGGGACGGGGCTAGCGGTTGGCCAGGAAGGCCAGCAGGTCCTGGCGGGTGAGCAGGCCGACCGGCTTGCCGTCGTCGAGGACGACGGCGGCGTCGGCCTTCTCCAGCGCCTCGACCGCGATGGAGACCGGCTCCCCCGCGCCGAGCGTCGGCAGCGGCTGGGACATGTGCTCGGCCAGCGGGTCGGTGGGCCGGACCCGCCCCCGGTAGAGGGCGTCGAGCAGGTCGCGCTCCAGGATCGAGCCGACCACCTCGGCGGCCATGACCGGCGGCTCCTCCTTCATCACCGGGAGCTGTGAGACCCCGTACTCGCGCATGATGGAGATGGCCGTGTCGACCGACTCGTGCGGGTGGGTGTGCACGAACTCCGGCAGGCCGGAGCCCTTGCCGCGGAGCACGTCCTTGACCAGGCCCTCGTCGGTGGAGGTGGTCAGGAAGCCGTAGTCGGCCATCCACTCGTCGTTGAAGATCTTCGACAGGTAACCCCGGCCGCCGTCCGGCAGCAGCACCACGACCACGTCGTCCGGGCCCGCCTCCCTGGCCACCTGGAGCGCCGCGACCGTGGCCATGCCGCAGGAGCCGCCCACCAGCAGCGCCTCCTCGCGGGCCAGGCGCCTGGTCATGCCGAAGGAGTCCTTGTCGGAGACCGCGATGATCCGGTCGCAGATCGTGGTGTCGTAGGTGGCGGGCCAGATGTCCTCGCCCACGCCCTCGACCAGGTACGGCCTGCCGGTGCCGCCGGAGTAGACCGAGCCCTCCGGGTCGGCGCCGATGACCTTGACCCGGCCGCCGGAGACCTCCTTGAGGTAGCGCCCGGCGCCGCTGATCGTGCCGCCGGTGCCGATGCCCGCCACGAAGTGGGTGATCCGCCCCTCGGTCTGCTCCCAGATCTCGGGGCCGGTCGAGTGGTAGTGGCTGTCGGGGTTGTTGGGGTTGGAGTACTGGTCGGGTTTCCAGGCGTTCGGCGTCTCCCTGGCCAGCCGGTCGGAGACCGAGTAGTAGGACTCGGGATGATCGGGCGCGACGGCCGTGGGGCAGACCACGACCTCGGCCCCGTAGGCCCGCAACACCGAGATCTTGTCCTGGGCCACCTTGTCGGGCACCACGAACAGGCACCGGTAACCGCGCTGCTGGGCCACGATCGCCAGGCCGACGCCCGTGTTACCGGAGGTGGGCTCCACGATCGTGCCGCCCGGACGCAACTCTCCGGACCGCTCGGCGGCCTCGATCATGCGCACCGCGATGCGGTCCTTGACCGAGCCGCCGGGGTTGAAGTATTCCACTTTTGCGAGCACCTGGGCCGGCAGGCCCTCCGTCACCGCTTTCAACCGGACGAGAGGGGTGTTGCCCATCAACTCGACGAGTGAGTCATATACGCGCACCGGGATGATCACCTCGAAATACCGAAGCTCTGTCAGCTTGTTCTCTTGATCGCCGTGATCCCGTGGGGGTGGCGGGGACTCGGCTGGCCTTTCAAGGCAACGCTACCGCCCCGTACGGAGGGAGCGACGCCACGTGATCTGGACGCCCGGGGCGGTGCGGACCGCCCGGCGCATCGCGGCCGCCGCGGCGATGGGCGGAGGGGGGATCACCGCGCTGGGCGCGGCGACCTACGGCCTGCTGCTGGCCGAGGCCCTGGTGGCCCGCCGCATCGTGGGCCGGCCGCACGGTATGGAGGGACCACCCTCGGACGGCGTCTACGGCGCCTTCGCGGGCGAGCCGATCCGGATGGTCATGCTCGGCGACTCGACGTCCGTCGGCCTGGGCGCCGCCGAGCCCGGCGAGACGCCCGGCGTGCTGATCGCCCACGGCCTGGCGGTGATCGCCGAGCGGCCGGTGCGGCTGACCGTGGCGGGGAAGTCCGGAGCGGCCTCCGCACAGCTGGGCGACCAGGTGGACGAGGCGCTGAAGGCGCGGCCGGAGATCGCGGTCATCTTCGTCGGCGCCAACGACATCACCACGCAGACGCCGCCCGCGCAGGCCGTACGGCACCTGCAGAAGGCCGTGCGCAGGTTACGGGAGGCGGGTGCCGAGGTGGTCGTCGGCACCTGCCCCGACCTGGGCACGGTCCGGCCGATCGCGCAGCCGCTGCGCTGGGTGACGCGCCGCTGGAGCCGGCAGCTCGCCGCCGCCCAGACGGTCGCCGTGGTCGAGGCGGGCGGGCGGACGGTGGCCTTCGCGGACCTGCTGGGACCGGAGTTCGACACGAACCCGACCGAGTTGTTCAGTCTTGATCGTTACCACCCATCTGCTCAAGGTTATCTACAGGTTGCTTACGCGGTGCTACCTTCTGTATGCAGTGCGTTGGAACTGTGGCCAGATTCGCGGATCCAGCGCACTGAGTCGATCTACCTCGCGGCGGCCAAGGCCGTGGAGGAGCCCGGCGCCGAGGTCTCCGCGACCCGTGTCGCCGGCCGAGCGACCGGCACCTACGGACGATGGGTGACCATGCTCCGCCGGCGGCCCGGGGCGCAGCCCGACGACGCCTGAGAGCGGTTACCCTCCGCGGCGGAGCCGTTACGCCTCGCCCCCATTGGAGTGGAATGCCCGTGATCCGGCCCCTCGCGAACCCGGCCCTGGTGCTCGCCGGAGCCCTCGCCCTGACCGGCTGCTCCGGCAGCGAAGCGGCCATCCCGGACCATCCCACATGGCACAACGCCGAGGTGAACGCGGTCAGCCGCACCGCCTCCGCCGCCGGCGTCGCCGCCACGACCTCCCTGAAGCCGGACGGCACGCTGGAGACGGTCGCCCTCGACCTCGCCACGGGCAGGAAGCTGTGGTCCCACCCGGCGACCATGGCCGGCCGCCTGCCCGGCATGGGGGTTCCCGCCCCGGCGATCGTGGAGACCGCCCCCGGGCAGGCCGTCGCGGTGGCGGTCGACCCCACCCGGCAGGGCCGCTGGAACGCCACGCTCGTCGGCCGCGACGCCCGCACCGGCGAGCGCCGGTGGAGCCGCCCGGTGCACTCCACCTTCGGCCCGCAGCGGTGCGGCAGGCTGGTGTGCGTCTCCGAGCACACCGCGCTCACCGGCGCCCGGGTCTCCGTGCTCGATCCGGCCACCGGCGAGACCAGGTGGAAGCTTTCCGGCATCGCCGAGGTCGAGTGGTCCGACGACTCCCGCGCGGTGTTCCTGCGCCTGGCCCGCCATCCCGTCCTGGAAGCGCGCGACCTGAAGAACGGTGAGGTCGCCTGGCGCCTCCCCGTCGAGCAGGCGCTCGGCGCCGGGGTCGACCTGTCGGGCGGCTGGTCGTTCGGCGCGACGGCGAGCAACCTCATCGGCTACGTCGCCCCCTACACCAACCCGAAGACGGGCAGGGTCTCCGCCTTCGGCCTGTTCTCCGTCAAACTCGCCGACGGCACGGTCAACTGGATGCGCCCGTCGGTGGTGCGCGTCTACCCCAGCGGCAGTCCCGCCTTCGCGCCGGTGGTCCGCCCCGTCGACCAGCAGGGCCGGTACGGGGGGTTCGCCCGGCTGGACGCCGAGAGCGGCCGGGTCCTCGGGCAGATCCCGGTCACCCAGGTTCCCGAGGCGGGCTGGTGGCTGGCGTTCCCGTCCCGGATGGAGAAGCTCGGCTTCCTGCGGCACGGCAAGCCGGGCGACGCCTTCGACCTCGCCACCGGCCGCAGCGCCGAGGTGAAGAACGAGCGCGGCTGGTCCTTCTGCGTGACCGACCCCAAGCCGCTCCCGCTCAAGGACCAGACCCCGGGTTTCTACTCGGTGGCCTCACTGTGCGAGTTCCGCCTCGCCGACGGTGCCCGGGTCTCCGGCTCCGGCGCCCCGCCGACCTGGTTCACCGGCAGTCACGGCGGCTGGCGGATCTGGCGCGACGAGAAGGGCGGCCTCCACGGCATCAAGGACGGCGCCGGTACCGCCCCGGGCATGTACGGCTAGATCTGCCACACCCCCGCCCCGGGCATGTACGGCCAGGTCTCCCACACCCCCGCCCGCGCCCCTCCGTACGCTCTCCCGGCGTCGGGCACCGCCGCGGGGCGGAGTCCTTGTGCGTCCAGTACAAAGTTCTGTTCCGGAGGGGCCCCGGGGCGTGGCTTCCGGCATACCGCGCGGTACGCTCCGCTGGAGGACTGAAAACGAACCCAGGAGAGCCACATGCCCGAGGCAGTCATCGTCGCGACCGCGCGCTCGCCCATCGGACGCGCCTTCAAGGGGTCCCTCAAGGACATCCGTCCCGATGACCTGACCGTACAGATCATCCAGGCCGCGCTGGCCAAGGTCCCCCAGCTCGACCCGAACACCATCGACGACCTGATGCTGGGCTGCGGCCTGCCGGGCGGCGAACAGGGCTTCAACATGGGCCGGGTGGTGGCCACCCTGCTCGGTCTGGACGGCGTGCCGGGCACCACCGTCACCCGCTACTGCTCGTCCTCGCTGCAGACCACCCGGATGGCGCTGCATGCGATCAAGGCGGGTGAGGGCGACGTGTTCGTGTCCGCGGGCGTGGAGTGCGTCTCCCGCTTCGCCAAGGGCAACTCCGACTCGCTGCCCGACACGCAGAACCCGCTCTTCGACGACGCCCGCGCCCGGTCGGCCAAGGCCGCCGAGGGCGGCGGCGAGGTCTGGCACGACCCGCGCGGGGACGGCCGGCTGCCCGACATCTACATCGCCATGGGCCAGACGGCGGAGAACCTCGCCGGACTGAAGGGCATCTCCCGCCAGGAGCAGGACGAGTTCGGCGTCCGCTCGCAGAACCTGGCGGAGAAGGCCATCGCCAACGGCTTCTGGGAGAAGGACATCACCCCGGTGACCCTGCCCGACGGCACCGTGGTCAGCAAGGACGACGGCCCGCGCGCCGGCACCACCTACGAGGCGGTCTCCCAGCTCAAGCCGGTCTTCCGGCCGGACGGGACCGTCACCGCCGGCAACTGCTGCCCGTTGAACGACGGCGCCGCCGCGGTGATCGTGATGAGCGACACCAAGGCCGCCGAGCTGGGCATCACCCCGCTGGCCAGGATCGTCTCCACCGGTGTGACCGGCCTGTCCCCCGAGATCATGGGCCTGGGCCCCGTCGAGGCCTCCCGGCAGGCCCTGGCCAGGGCGGGCATGTCCATCGGCGACGTGGACCTCGTGGAGATCAACGAGGCGTTCGCCGCCCAGGTCATCCCGTCCTACCAGGATCTCGGCATCGACATCGACCGGCTCAACGTCAACGGCGGGGCCATCGCGGTGGGCCACCCCTTCGGCATGACCGGCGCCCGCATCACCTCCACGCTGATCAACAGCCTGGCCTTCCACGACAAGTCGATCGGCCTGGAGACCATGTGCGTCGGCGGCGGGCAGGGCATGGCCATGGTCCTGGAGCGCCTCAGCTAGTGCGGCGGGCGAAACCCCTGCCGGGTCGCCGGTCGTCCGGGCTCGGCAGGCGACGGTTTCCCGGACCCGGCGGGTTCTTCCGGTCACGGCACCGGTGGGCCGGGTTCGGGTTCCCGCCGCGCCGGTGAGGCGCCTACGGCGTCAAACACCTGGCCGACGCCTCGGCGATCCCTCGGTTGACGGCGCGGAGTCCCGGCATCAGGACACCGGACCGCAGGCCCCGGCGGGCGGCCGCGGGCGACGGCTCCGGCGCGAGGCCGTGCGCCGGAGCGGAGGGCGCTCACCGGTGCGCCCTCGTCCTGCCGGTAGCCGAAAGACTGCCGGCGCACCCCGGGCAACCGCCGGGCCACCGCCCCGCTCGCTCGACCAGCCGAGGTCCGGGCCGAGTTCCGCGGGATCCGGCGGTTGCCCGGGACGTGCCGACCGTCGACAGGGCTACTCAGCCGTGGACGTCGGGCCCGGCGCGGGTGATCTCTATCCTCACGATCACCCGCCGGTCCCGCTCCATGGCGGCCCGGTAGTCGTCCCAGTCGGGGTGCTCGCCGGAGATGTCACGGTAGTAGTCGACCAGGGGTTCCATCGCCTCGGGCAGCGAGACGACCTCCGCGGTCCCCTCCACCTGAACCCACGGTCCGAAGAAGGCATCGGTCGTCACGCAGAGCGTCACCCGTGGGTCCCGGCGCAGGTTGCGGACCTTCACCGCGGTCTCCCGGCTGCTGACGACCGCCTTCCCGTCGGCGTCCACGCCCACGGTGACCGGCGAGAGCTGCGGACGCCCGTCGGCGTGCCAGGTCAACATGACCGCCCGATGGTTGTCGCGGAGGAACGTGCGGGCCTCGTCAAGATCCATGGGTCCATCATGCTCTCACACGGCGAAGCCCGCACCACTGGGGCGGCGCGGGCTTGGCGGGTTAGACGGCTTACAGGTGACGGGTACGACGGTGCCGCTCGTGCTCGTGCACGATCGCGGCGGCGTAGCCGTGGGACAGCCCGTGCTCATCGGCGAGCCAGTTGGCGCGCTCTTCGCAACGTAGGAAAGCCGGGCCGTTGTCGATAGCTTGGAACCACTCTGGGAGTGCGCGTCCCGTGATGTCCGGAACCCTGGCGATCAGCTTGTTCTGCGTCTCCAGCGAGTGGTTCAACGACATGAGCACCTCCACGGATAGGCTCCTTTGCTCGACAGTGCATCACGAATGCGCAGATAGCAAGCCCTCAGGCGCTGTCTTCCACTGCAATTCGTCAATCTCCTGTCGCCCTGTGTTCACCGGCGTGCCCGTTCCCGGACGCGAAAAACCCCGCCGAAGGCCTGCTCCGGCGGGGTTTCCCACGTGTGCTAGTCGTTGCTCGTGAAGTAGCTCAGGAAGCGCAGGATCTCCAGGTAGATCCAGACCAGGGTGACGGTCAGGCCGAAGGCCATCAGCCACGAGTACTTCTCCGGGGCGCCGGCCCGCACGCCGCGCTCGACCTCGTCGAAGTCGAGCAGCAGGAAGAAGCAGCCGACCAGGATGGCGGCGATGCTGAAGACGTAGGCCAGCGGGCCGCCCGAGCGGATGCCGATGCCGTCCTCGATGAAGAAGCCGGCGACCAGGTTGACGAGCATGAGGCCCATCAGGGCCAGGCCGGCGGCCACGACGAACTTGGTGAACTTCGGCGTGACCCGGACGATGCGCAGGGCGTACACCGTCAGCATCGCGCCGAAGGCCAGCGCCGTGCCGACCACCGCCTGGAAGACGATGCCGTTGTACAGGTCGTTGTACACGTGGCTGACCACGCCGACGGCCACGCCGTAGGCGACCGAGTAGCCGAGGATCAGCACCGGGTTGGTGCTCTGCTTGAACGAGACGATCAACGCCAGCACCAGGCCGACGAGCACACCGGCGATCATCGCGCCCACGCCCAGGTTGAGCGCCCAGGCGGCCGCCGCCGACACGACGAGCGTGCCCAGCGTGATGAAGCCGCGCACGACCACGTCGTCGATCGTCATCGTCCGTTGCGCGGGCGGCGCGTAGGACGGCGCGTCGTACATGCCCTGAAGCTGCTCGGGCGTCGGGACCGGCCCGCCCCAGGCCTGCTGGCCCTTGGCTTGCCGACTGAAAATGGGGTTCTTACTCTCCATCGCTGCCTCCACGCTGCGACCTACGCGATCAGCGTATTAGATCGGTTGTCACACGGCCGTATCGTGCTGGTATCTAAAGTTGTTCAGGTGGCCGTACGGCTACCGCCGCTGCTGTCAACGAACGGCACCCGGACCTGGTTCCCGGTCCTCACACCCGACTCTCCACCCTCTCGTCGAAGACCCGCCGGGACGTCTCGACCTCGTCGAGGTGGCGCTGGGCCCACTCGCAGATGGCGGCCACGGCGACGAACAGCTCACGTCCGATCGCGGTGAGCACGTACTCCACCCGCGGTGGCGAGGTCGGGTGGACGGTGCGCTCGACGACGCCGTCGCGCTCCAGGGAGCGGAGCGTGCGGGTCAGCATGCGCTGGTTGATCCCCTCGACCCGGGCCTTGAGCCGGGAGAAACGCTGAGCCTCGGCCCCCAGGGCGGCGATCACCAGCATGGACCACTTGTCCCCGACACGGTCGACCATCTGCCGGGGGACACCGCCGGCCCGGAACACCGCCTCCAGGTTCGCCTCGCTCCCCATGGTTACTACTTTATACCAAGTAACCCCGAATCGGCAGCGGGCCGAAAAACAGCCCATGACCGCATTCTCACTGGTCACGGGCCGAAAGTTAAATAGGCAATCTTGTGCCCCCGGAGGGACTCGAACCCTCACTCGAACCCTTTTAAGGGGTTTGCCTCTGCCATTGGGCTACGGGGGCGCCGCAATCATACGGAACAGAACACGCATACGTAACTGTTCACGCCATCCTTCTCTTCACCCTCTTCTCCAATCGGCGGACCGCCCACGCTCCAGGGACCCGGTCAAGGAATAGCACACCGTCGAGATGGTCAAGCTGATGCTGGATGCACCGGGCTTCGAAAGCGTCGGCGTGGACGGTGAGAGAGGCTCCGGTACCGGGGTGTTCACCGCGGACGGTGATGCGTGTGGCGCGCGGGACGTCGCCCACGAGACCCGGGACCGACACGCAACCCTCGCGGGCGGGCTCCCAGCGGGAGGCCGCGACGAGGCGCGGGTTGGCCATGACAAGCTCTCCGGCGCACGAACGTGCCCGGGGATGGCGGGAGACGTCGACCGAGAGCAGGCGCCAGCCCACGCCTATCTGAGGGGCCGCCAGGCCCATGCAGCCACGCGAGTGGCGCATGGTGGCCAGCAGATCGGCGGCGACGGCGACCACGCGGGGATCCGCCGGATCGACGGGATCCGCCCGGGAGGTCAGGAGGGGGTGGGGGGCGCCCACCAGGGGGCGGGGCGTGCCGCTCGCGAGCGCGGTCCCGCGCGCCGGCCGGAAGGCCGTCACAGCACGTCCGGGTCGGCGGGGCGGAAGGTGATCCCCGAGCCCAGGCCGGCACCCGTCTCGGCCAGGTCGCGCATGAGACCGGCCACGTCCACCTCGGCGCGCAGGCGGACATCGGCGATCAGGACGTAGAGGGTGCCGCACAGGCGGCCGGTCATACCGGTGATCTCACCACCCGCGGCGGCGAGCACCCCGGCGACCGCGGAGATGATGCCGGGACGGTCGGGCCCGTGGAGGGTGAGGACATAGCACAGGCCCGCGGGCCCGGCGGGCCGGGAATCCGCAGCGGGGTCCTCGTCGGCGCCGCGCCGGGGCTCGCGGCGGGACCCGATCTCGGTGGTGGTGACGACCAGGCCGGGGAAGGCCGAGGAGGGTGGGACGGTGCCGGAGACCAGCATCATCATCGCGACGTGGCCGCCGAGCAGCGTCATCGCCGAATCCTCGATGTTCGCCCCGTACCGGGCGATCGCCGAGGTCACCTCGGCGATCGTGCCCGGCCGGTCCGTTCCCAGCACCGTCACCGCTGACCGCCCCACCCGCGGACCCCTCCCTGGCCGACCGGGGCTCAGGGAACGGGCGCGGAGATCAGCGACAAGTCCGGATGAGGCCCCAGCTACTGCTACCTGGGGTGCCGGGGACTCAGGTCGTCGCCGCGGCGCGGAACTCCGCGCGCGGCGCCTCGATCTCTCCGAGCGAGACGGTCTCCCGCTTGAAGAAAAGCGCCAGAGTCCAGTCCGCCATCACACGGACCTTGCGATTGAAGGTAGGCACCCGCGACAAATGGTAGGTGCGGTGCATGAACCATGCAGGAATTCCGCGAAGCTTGACCCCGTAGACGTTGGCGACGCCCTTGTAGAGGCCCAGGCCGGCGACCGATCCGACATACCTGTGGCGGTAATCGACCAGTTCCTTACCGTGGATCTGGCGGGTGATGTTGTCGGCGAGCACCTTGGCCTGCCGGACGGCGTGCTGGGCGTTGGGCGCGCAGTACTGGCCCGGGTTGGTCACGTCGGGCACCCCCGCCACGTCACCGGCCGAGAAGGCGTCCTTGACGCCGGCCACGGTGAGGCGGGTGGTCGTCTTGATCCGGCCGCGCTCGTCCAGGGGCAGGTCGCCCGCGTTGACGACCGGGCTGGGCTTGACGCCGGCGGTCCACACGATGGTGGCCGACTCGAACTCCTCGCCGTCGGAGAGCTTGACCAGACCGCCCTCGCACGACTCCAGGCGGGTGTTCATCTTGACCTCGATGCCACGCTCGCGCAGCTGCTCGGCGGTCCACTTGCCCATCTCGGGACCGACCTCGGGGAGGACGCGGTCGCTGGCCTCGACAAGGACCCAGCGCAGGTCCTCGCGCTTGATGTTGCGGTAGTAGCGGATGGCGTCGGTCGCCATGTCCTCCAGCTCGGCGAGCGCCTCGATGCCCGCGAAGCCACCGCCGACCACCACGAAGGTGAGGGCGCGCTTGCGCAGGGCCTCGTCCTCGTCACTCTCGGCGCGGTCGAGGAGCGCCAGCACACGGTTGCGCAGCGCGATCGCCTCACCGACCGTCTTGAAGCCGATGGCGGCGTCCGCCAGGCCGGGGATGGGGAGCGTACGGGAGATCGAGCCGGCGGCCATGACCACGATGTCGTACTCGATCTCGTGCGGGGTACCCACGTTGGGCGCGAAGTCGAGGGTCTTGGAAGCGTGGTTGACCTTGGTGACCTTGCCGTTGAGGATCGTCGCCTTCTTCAGGACCCGCCGGAGCGGGACCACCACGTGCCGGGGCGAGAGGTTGCCCGCCGCGGCCTCGGGGAGGAAGGGCTGGTAGGTCATGTGGGATTCGGGGGTCAGGACGGTGATTCGCACGGTGCCATCGCGCAGTTCCTTGCGGAGCGTGTGCTGCAGGCGCAGCACGGTGTAGAGGCCGACGTAGCCTCCGCCGACGACCACGATGTGCTTGGAGTTGCGATCCACGACGACGTCATCCTTAGGTTCGAGGCTTGTGAAACCTTTCACAAGCATACGTCCGACCATCCGATCACACCAGCCGGGGGTCGGGAAACTTGCTCGAAATTTCCGCTACCCGCTAGAAACGATGCACTTTCGCGTAAGAATTCCGCACGATCTTCTCTTTGTGATCGATTTCACAAGCCCCGGAGCACGTTTGCCCTGCTGAAGAGCGTGTCGAGCATCTCGGCGGTCACCCGGCCGGTGAAAGTGTTCTGCTGGCTGGGGTGATAGCAGCCGAGAAGATACGCCGACCTCCCGTCCGGCGAGGTCAGCGGCACTTCGGCACCGTGCCCGAACGGCGGCCGGGGCCTCGGCAGGGCGTACCCGGCGTCCTTCAGCGCCGGCCAGAGCGCCTGCCAGGCGAAACCCCCCAGTGCGACCACCACGCGCAGGCTCCCGGAGACCAGCGCGATCTCCCGGGCCAGCCACGGGAAGCAGGCGGCCCGCTCCGACGGGTCCGGCTTGTTGGCCGGCGGGGCGCACCGGACGGCGGCCACCATACGCGCACCGACCAGGCGCTGGCCGTCGCCGGCTCGGACGCTGGTCTCCTGCACGGCCATGCCGGTGCGGTACAGCGAGGCGAACAGCCAGTCGCCGCTCCGGTCACCGGTGAAGATCCGCCCGGTCCGGTTGCCACCGTGCGCGGCCGGAGCCAGGCCGACGATGAGGACCTCCGGCTTCTCCTCGCCCCACCCGGCGATGGGGCGCCCCCAGTAGGTCTCCGCGGCGAAGGCCCGCCGCTTGACCGTCGCGGCCTCCTCGCGCCACTCCACCAGTCGCGGGCAGGCCCGGCAGACCGACTGCGCGGCGGTGAGTTCGGCGAGCGTACGGCTCGACTCCGCCAGTTCCCGCACCTCGGCGGGGTCGCGGGCGACGGGCGTGGCGGGCGTGGCGGGGTCGCCGGGCCAGCCGGATCCGGGAGGAACGTAGGTCATGCCTCGATGGTGCCCGACGTGGCGGACCGCCCAGCCCCACGGTCGCACGCACAGCCCCACGATCGCGCACCCCACGGTCACGCAGCCCTGCGGTCGCGCAGCCCCGCGGTCGTACCGCTCCCGGTTCGCGCGCCTCGAAGCGGGGCGGGGGAAGCAAGAGGTGGAGGCCGGAAGCGGAGGGCGGGAGGCGCGAGGTGGCGCCCGGGAGCGGGACCGGGAAAACAAGAGACGGCGCCCGCAGGATGCGGGCGCCGCCTGTTTCACGTCCGATGCGACCCGGCGCCGGGCGCCGGGCGCATGACCTCGGTTCCGCTAGGCCGCCGTGGAGGTGGCAGCCGGGGCGGGGGTCTGCGTCTGCGTCGGGGTGGGAGTCGGGGTCGGGGTCGAGGACTCAGCGGGCTTGCACGTGACCTTGCCCTCGACGGTGCCGGTGGTCGGGCCGTGGTACAGGTCGATCGCGCGCTTCGCGGTCCCGGACGCCGAGGCGTTCCAGGAGTCGCTCACGGTCTGGCGCTGCGGGCCGTGGCCGCTGAAGTAGACGCTCTGCCAGTCACCCGGGACACCGTCGCGGACCCAGCGGTACTTCACGTGACCGCGGCCGTGCGAGGCGCTGATCGTGCCGGTGAAGGTGCGCGTGACCGGGCAGGTGCCCTCGTAGGCGGACGGGGCGTCGACCGACGCCCAGACCTTCGGCGAGTCGTCCTTGCACCGGATCTTGAAGTAGGCGCGGTTGGAGGAGTTCTCGACCGGGTCGACGATCTCCAGAGCGGCCCAGCCCCTGAAGTCGTCGCGCGGCTTGAACACGTGGACGACCTTGCGGGAGTCGCTGACACGGACGGCGTCACGGTCGACAACGTGACCGTTGACGATCCAGCGGTAGTGCACCCAGCGAGGGCTGGAGGTGGTGATGCGGCCGATCAGGGCGGCTTCGCAGTTGCCCTCGTCGACCCAGACGGTGGCGCCGATGCCGGGGTTGACGACCTCGTGGCCGCCGTCGTGCCCGCCGCCGCCGCAGGAGACCGAGAAGCGGCCCTTGCCGGAGGTGGCGCCGCGCGGGGCGAGGACCTGGACGGCCTGCCACCCCTTGACGTCACCCTTGAAGGTGGCCTTCTCCTTGACGGTGAAGCTCTTGACACCCTTGCCGCGGAAGGTGAAGGTCTTCACCTTGCTCTTCGATCCGTCGCCGCGCAGCCACCGGTAGGCGACCGTGGTCTTGCCCTTGACGGCCTTCACCTTGATCTTCGAGGAGAAGGTCACGTTGACGGGGCAGTCACCCTTGTAGTTCGAGGGGGACGCCTTGGGCGTGCCGGCCGAGACCGCGGGCCTCGGCTTGGCGGCGGCGGAGGCCGGCGCCGCGCCCGAGCCGCCGGCCGCCGCCGCGGGCGTGGCCAGTAACCCTGTCGCCATCGTCGCCAGCATGGCCGCGCTGGCTCCCGCCGCGGCTAGCTTTCGTGCTAGTCCGGATTTCATGAGGGGTTGCTCCGTTCGGGTTGGAAGCATAAAAGCGCCCCAGGAGACGGTTGCCGCCCCGACACCAGCTGTGCCGGGCCCCACGGCAAAGCCTCGCTAAAGCTCCTTTACCTAACCATAGAACGCGAACGATGCTCAATACCGCGTAATACGACCATTGTCTAGATCTCGTTACGACTTTGCGGCGGACCAGGCGATGCCATCGAGAATGTCACGCTCGCTGACGACCACCTCACCGAATCCGTACCTCGCCATGACGCGGTCCAGAATGAGCGCGCCCGTCCCGATGACGTCGGCCCGGCCCGGGTGCATGACGGGAATGGCGGCCCGTTGCGCGCCGGTCATTCCCAGCAGGCGCTGGGCGATTTCATGAACATCGTGTGCCGTGATTCGCGCGTGGTGGATTTTCTTCGGGTCGTATTCCGGCAGGCCAAGCGCTATTCCCGCGACGGTGGTGACGGAGCCGGCCAGCCCGACCAGGGTCAGCGCCCGCTCCACCGGCACCTCGGCGGCGACACGGTCGAGCGCGTCGTCGATGTCGGCGGTCACCGCCTCGATCGCCTCGGCCGACGGCGGGTCGCCCGCGTCACGGAGGTGGCGCTCGGTCAGCCGGACGCACCCGATGTCGACCGAGATGCCGGCCTCGGCGTGCGTCATGCCGAGCACGAACTCGGTCGAGCCGCCACCGATGTCGACCACGAGGTACGGCGGGCGGGTGCCCTCGGGGGTCGGCAGACCGGTCTCGAACGAGAAGTGGACCAGGTCGTGGGTGGCTCCGGTGAACGACAGTTCGGCCTCCTCGTCCCCCGTGACCACCTCCGGCTCCACCCCGAAGATCCCGCGGACGCCGTCCACGAACTCCTGCCGGTTGGTGGCGTCGCGCGTCGCGCTGGTGGCCACCACGCGGATCGCCCCGGCCCCGTGCCGCTCGACGAGCTCGGCGTAGCCGCGCATCGCGGCGAACGTGCGCTCCAGCGCCTCGGGGGCCAGCCTGCCGGTCTTGTCGACCCCCTGGCCCAGGCGGACGATCTCCATCCGCCGCTCGACGTCGGTCAGCCTGTCGTGGCCGATGTCGGCGATGAGCAGGCGGACGGAGTTGGTGCCACAGTCGATCGCGGCGACGCGGATCACGGGGTCTCCTTCGGGGATTCGGCACTCGCGGGCTGGAACGGGTCTTCCTGCTCCCCGGCCGGGCAGCACGGGCCGGCGGCCCACCACTCGCCGATCGCGTCGAGCGCCTCGCGGCCGAAGGGATTGCTCCCGGGCACCGCGAGCTCGTGGCCGACCAGGGCGTGCAGGCACTTGACCCGGGTGGGCATGCCCCCGGCGCTCTGCATGTCACGCGGGAGCGGCTCCAGACCCTCTTCCGCGGCGGCCTTGTCGCGGCGCGCGATGTAGTCGTCGTGGGCGGCCCGGTAGGCCGCGGCCAGCTCCGGGTCATGGGCGAGCCTGGCCTGCATCTCGCGCATCGTCCCCGACGTTTCGAGCCTGCCGATGGCCGAGGCGGCCTTCGGGCAGGTCAGGTAGAAGGTCGTGGGGAAGGGCGATCCGTCGGGCAGCCTCGGAGAGGTCTCTACGACGTCGGGCAGCCCGCACGGACAGCGGTGCGCCACCGCGCGCAGGCCTCGCGGCGTCCGGCCGAGCTGCCGCCCCACCGCCGCCACATCGCGATCATCCACCATTCGTGACACCCCCTGAAAGACGACATCCAGGGTATCGGCGTCATCCGGCGGCCTTGGCCGCCTTCTGGCCCGTACCGCTGTCGGCGGCCTTGACCGAGTTCCACAGCGTCTCGTACCACGGCGGCCTCGCGGCGGCCTTCTTCGGGGCCCCGGCGGCGCCCTTGGCCGGCGCGGGCGACTTGCCCATGACCACGTAGCACTTCTGCCCGGGGTCGCAGTAGTACAGCCGCTCCCTGGCCTGGCGCTTGATGTAGCCGGGGTCCTGCAACTGCTTGAGGCGGTCGTCCAGAGCCTTGATCGCCGCCTGCTCCCTGGCCTTCTCCTGCTCCAGCTGGGCGATCTGGCGACGCTGGGCGATGTACTCCCTGATCGGATAGGCCAGGCTCATCGCGATCGCGCACACCACGACCGCGAGGACCGCGGCCCGTCCTGTCAGCTGCGGCCGTTTCGCCATGCGCCCCTCCCCGTCCACACTCCGGCGGTGCCGTCCTCCGTGCCCGGTACGGCGGCCCCGACACCGGCGGACGGCGGATTCACCCGCGGTCTCCCGGCGGTGCGCGACCGTGTTCACCCGCGGTGCGGCTTACGCCCGGAATCGGACGCAAGCCGCGAGACGAAACTACCGCCGCGGGCGCGGGAAGACCGCGCGACCCGCGTGACGAGCTACCGGCGGAAGCGCGGGAAAGCCGAGCGACCCGCGTAACGGGCCGCGTCGTCCAGCTCCTCCTCGATGCGGAGCAGCTGGTTGTACTTGGCCACGCGGTCGGAGCGGGCCGGGGCGCCGGTCTTGATCTGGCCGCAGTTGGTGGCCACGGCGAGGTCGGCGATCGTGGTGTCCTCGGTCTCGCCGGAGCGGTGGCTCATCATGCAGCGGTAGCCGCTGCGGTGCGCCAGGTCCACGGCGTCGAGGGTCTCGGTGAGGGTGCCGATCTGGTTGACCTTGACCAGCAGCGCGTTGGCGGTGCCCTCGGCGATGCCGCGGGCCAGGCGCTCGGGGTTGGTCACGAACAGGTCGTCGCCGACGAGCTGGACCTTGTCGCCGAGCGCCTCGGTGATCGCGTGCCAGCCCTCCCAGTCGCTCTCGTCCAGCGGGTCCTCGATGGAGACGAGCGGGTAGTTCGCGACCAGGTCCTCGTAGAAGGCGATCAGCTCGGTGGCGGACAGGCCCTTGCCGTCGATGGTGTAGACGCCGTCCTTGTGGAACTCGGAGGCGGCCACGTCGAGGGCCAGCGCGACGTCGTCACCGGGCACGTAGCCGGCCTTCTCGATGGCGACCAGGATGAGGTCCAGCGCGTCGCGGTTGGAGGGCAGGTTCGGTGCGAAACCGCCCTCGTCGCCGAGGCCGGTGGCGTAGCCCTTCTCCTTCAGCACCGACTTCAGGGCGTGGTACACCTCGGTGCCCATCCGCACGGCCTCACGGAACGTCTCCGCCCCGATCGGGGCGATCATGAACTCCTGGATGTCGACGTTGGTGTCGGCGTGCGCGCCACCGTTCAGGATGTTCATCATCGGCACGGGCAGCACGTGCGCGTTGGGCCCGCCGAGGTAGCGGAAGAGCGGCAGCTCCGCGCTCTGCGCGGCGGCCTTGGCCACGGCCAGCGAGACACCCAGGATGGCGTTGGCGCCCAGACGCCCCTTGTTGGGCGTGGCGTCCAGATCGATCATGACCTGGTCGATGCTGCGCTGCTCGGCGGCGTCGAACCCGATGATCTCCTCGGCGATCTCGTCGGTCACCCCGAGGACGGCCTTCTCCACGCCCTTGCCGCCGTAGCGCCGGTCACCGTCGCGCAGCTCGACGGCCTCGAACTGGCCGGTGGACGCACCGCTGGGAACCGCGGCGCGACCCTGGCTGCCGTCGTCCAGGAGGATCTCGACCTCGACCGTCGGGTTGCCCCGGGAGTCAAGGATCTCGCGGGCGGTGACACCCTCGATGGAAGCCACGAAGCGCTCCTAAAGTCGCAGGACAGTTTGCCTCAGAAGCCTATCGAGGACTACTTGCCGGTACGGCGACGGGCACGCCTCCGGAAGGCGACGGCGACCGGTCGGGCAGGGGCCGGACGCGATCGGGAGCCGGTCCCGCGGCGCGACGGTCAGACCCGCCGGTCCCGGACCCGGTCGCGGTAGGCGCGGGCGACGGCGCGCAGCTCGGCCTCGGGGTCGAGACCGGCCTCGTGCGCCCGGCGGACGAGCTCGAAGAGCCGGGCGCCGATACCGTCGGCCGGGACGTCCTCGGGCAGGTCGGCGGAGGCTCCGGCGCGCTCGGCGCGGCGCAGGAGCTGGGCGGCCAGGGAGAGCGCGGGCTGCCCCATCGGGACGCCGTCGACGGCGGAGCCGGAGTCGCCGCCGTTCTTGGCGGCGCGCTCGGCCGCCTTGATGGTCTCCCAGTTGGCGCTGACCTCGTCCGCGCCCTCGACCTCGGTGTCGGCGAAGACATGCGGATGGCGGCGGACGAGCTTGGCGACGATCCCGTCCGCCACGTCGTCGACGTCGAACCCGTCGGCCCGGTCACGGGCGACCCGCGCGTGGAAGACGATCTGTAGCAGCAGGTCGCCGAGTTCCTCGCGGAGCGCCGCGTGGTCGCCCTCCTCGATGGTCTCCAGCACCTCGTATGCCTCTTCGATGAGGTAGGGCGCCAGCGACTCGTGGGTCTGCCGGGCGTCCCACGGGCAGTTGACCCGGAGCCGGTCCATCACCGAGACCAGGTCGAGCAGCCGCGCCCCGGGCAGGTCGTAGGAGCCCGGCACGACCTCGATCACCGGCGGGTCGTCGAGCGCCACCGCGGCGTAGCCGATGGAGCGCATCAGCTCCTCGTCGGCCTCCAGCCACACGACGGTCGCCGCGCGGGCCTCGCGGACCAGCGCGGCGGGATCCGGCGTGACGACCTCGACCTCGACACCGGCCTCGGCGAGGTAGGGCAGGAGCGGGTGCCCGGCGGAGCCGGTGCGGACCGGGCCCTCCTCCAGGACCTGCCAGGCGCGGCGGCTGAGCAGCCCCGGGGCGACCCGGGGCGAGGTGGTGACGACGATCAGCGGCATGGCCCCGAAGCTCTGCTGCTACTGCGCCTGGGCGACGGCGGGGAGCTTGCCGAAGCGGCCGCTGTCGACGAAGACACTCGGCTGCTCCTGGCTGCGCCGCTCGTTGATCACGCCGTACCGCGGGTTCCAGACGATCTTCACGGCCTGCAGGTCCTTGAGCGCCTGCTGCTCGCCACGCTGGAGGGCGGCCTCGTCGTTGCCGCCGCCGTACTTGGCGGCGAGCTTGGTGATCATGATGCTGGACTTGACGAAGTCACGCCCGTACGAGGGCGCCACGGCCTGCTGAAGGAGCTGCTGCTCAAGCTGGGCCTGGCCGCCCACGCCCGCGATCGCCTGGTCGACCTCCGCCTCGGTGACCGTCACGCCCTTGCTCTCCGCGGCCTTGGCGCGCTGCTTGGAGAGGGCGAGCTGGTAGAGCACGAGCTGCGGGACGCTGTCCTGGAACTGCAGCTGCGAGGGCGAGGCATTGATCTTCGCCAGCGCGGCCTCGTACTCCCGCACGTTCCTGTCCAGCTCGCTGGTGGAGATCCGCTCCCCGCCCACGACGGCGGCGGCACCGGCCTGGTTCGGAGAGCAGGCGGTCAGCGCGACTCCCGCGGCGGCGACCGCCAGGATGACGCGCACTCGAGTCGACTTCACATGCGTTCCCTTCACGACAAACGCCGCTTACTTTACCTGCACGCCCTCGAGGAACATGGCCTCGACGAGATCGCCACACCACTTGAGCAGATCCAGGTCGCGCAGCGGCTGACCGCCCAGGGGCCTGGTCTTGGGGGCGGGCACCAGCAACGTACCGGCCGCCTGCTTCAGCAGCGCCTTCGGGTACAGCCGTTGGAGCCTGACCTGCTGGGAGTCTTTCAGCTCCACCGGCGCGAACCGTACGTTCTGCCCCTGGAGGGTGACATCGGTGAGCCCGGCCTTGCGGGCGCGGATGCGGAACCGGGCGACCTCGAGGAGGTTCTCGACCTCCTGGGGCGGGCGGCCGTAGCGGTCGGTGAGCTCGTCGCGCACCGCGCCGATGTCGGAGTCGGAGCCGATCGCGGCGATCCGCTTGTAGGCCTCCAGGCGCAGCCGCTCGGAGGTCACGTAGTCGTGCGGGATGTGGGCGTTGATCGGGAGCTCGACCTTGACCTCGGGCCGCTCCTCCTCCTGATAGGTGCCCGAGAGCTTGGCCTTCTGCTCCTGCACGGCCTCGGCCATCATGCGCACGTACAGGTCGAAGCCGACGCCCGCGATGAAGCCCGACTGCTCGGCGCCCAGGATGTTGCCCGCGCCGCGGATCTCCAGGTCCTTCATCGCCACGTACATGCCCGCGCCCATCTCGGTGTGCTGGGAGATGGTGGCCAGGCGCTCGTGGGCGGTCTCGGTGAGCGGCTTCTCCGGCGGGTACAGGAAGTAGGCGTAGCCGCGCTCGCGGCCCCGGCCGACCCGGCCGCGCAACTGGTGGAGCTGGGACAGGCCGTAGTTGTCGGCCCGGTCGACGATCAGGGTGTTGGCGTTGGGCACGTCCAGGCCCGACTCGACGATCGTGGTGGAGACGAGCACGTCGTACTCGCGCTCCCAGAAGCCCACCATGATCTTTTCGAGCTGGTGCTCCTGCATCTGGCCGTGCGCGACGGCGATCCTGGCCTCGGGCACCAGCTCGCGCAGCGTGGCGGCGACCCTGTTGATGCTGGCGACGCGGTTGTGGACGAAGAAGACCTGCCCGTCGCGCATCAGCTCGCGCCGGATCGCGGCGCCGATCTGCTTCTCGTCGTACGGGCCGACGAAGGTGAGGATCGGGTGCCGCTCCTCCGGCGGGGTCAGGATCGTCGACATCTCCCGGATGCCGGTGAGGCCCATCTCCAGCGTGCGCGGGATGGGTGTGGCGGACATGGCGAGCACGTCCACCTGCGTCCGCAGATGCTTCATGGCCTCCTTGTGCTCGACGCCGAACCGCTGCTCCTCGTCGATGATGATCAGGCCGAGGTCCTTGAACCTGATCTCCGGCGAGAAGAGCCGGTGCGTGCCGATCACCACGTCGACCGAGCCGTCGCGCAGGCCCTCGACGGTCGCCTTCACCTCGGCGTCGGTCTGGAACCGCGAGAGCGGCCTGACGTTCAGCGGGAACCCGGAGAAACGCTCGGCGAAGGTCGACAGGTGCTGCTGGACCAGCAGCGTGGTCGGCACCAGGACCGCGACCTGCTTGCCGTCCTGCACGGCCTTGAAGGCCGCCCGCACCGCGATCTCGGTCTTGCCGTAGCCGACGTCGCCGCAGATCAGCCGGTCCATCGGGACCGGGCGCTCCATGTCGCGCTTGACCTCGTCGATGGCCTCCAGCTGGTCGGCCGTCTCGGCGTACGGGAAGGCGTCCTCCATCTCCCGCTGCCAGGGGGTGTCGGGCCCGAAGGGGTGCCCGGGGGAGGCCATGCGCGCGGAGTAGAGGCGGATGAGCTCGCCGGCGATCTCCTTGACGGCCTTCTTCGCCCTGCTCTTGGCCTTGGCCCAGTCGGCGCCGCCCATCCGGTTCAGCGTGGGCGACTCGCCGCCGACGTAGCGGGTGACCTCGTCGAGCTGGTCGGTGGGCACGTAGAGCCGGTCGCCCTTGGCGTACTCGATCACCAGGTACTCGCGGGTGGCGCCCTGCACGGTCCGCTGCACCATCTCGACGTAGCGGCCCACGCCGTGCTGCTCGTGCACCACGTGGTCGCCGACCTTGAGCTGGAGCGGGTCGACCATGTTGCGGCGCCGGGACGGCAGGCGCCGCATATCCTTCGTGGACGCCTTCTGACCGACCAGGTCGAGATGGGTCAGCACGGCCAGGGTCGGGGTGACGAAGCCGTGCTCGACCAGGCCGGTGGTGACGTGGACGACCTTCGGGTCGGGGGCCCGGTCCAGGCCCGGCACCAGCCGCGCGGGCAGGTCGACGCCCTTGAGCAACTCGACCATGCGCTCGGCGGGGCCGTGGCCCTCGCTGAGCAGGACGACGACCTTGCCTCCGTCCAGCCAGCCCTTGATGTCGGCCAGCGCCCGCTGGGTGTCGCCGCGGTAGGCCTCCGCCTCACGCGCCCCCAGGACGATCGCGCCGCCGGGATCGCCGCCCGGGCCGCCGGCGTCCGGGGCCCCGCCGAGACCGCCGAGACCGCCGAGACCGCCGAGGTCACCAGGGTCGCCGAGGTCGCCGGCCGGGTCACCGCCGCCGAACGGCGCGATCGACCACCAGGGCTGGCCGAGCTCGCGCGCGTGGTCGCGGATCTCCTCCAGGGTGCGGAACGCCGCCGCCCCCAGGTCGATCGGCGCCTCCCCACCGGACGCCGCGTTGATCCAGGACGCCTCCAGGAACTCCTGGCTGGTCCGCACCAGCTCGTCGGCGCGCCCGCGGATCCGCTCCGGATCGCACACGAAGACCGCGGCGTGCTCCGGCAGGTGGTCGATCAGCAGGTCCATCTCCCCCGCGAGCACCGGCGCGAACGCCTCCATGCCCTCCATCGGGATGCCGTCGGCCAACTGCTGGAGGATCTCGGCCAGTGACGGATGGCGCTCGGCGAGCTCGCGCGCCCCACGCCTGACCTCGTCGGTCAGCAGCAGCTCACGGCAGGGGGCGGCGAACAGGCCGCCCTCGGCGACTTCGAGCGAGCGCTGGTCGGCGACCTTGAACCAGCGGATCTCCTCCACGGTGTCGCCCCAGAACTCCAGCCGCAGCGGGTGCTCCTCGGTGGGGGGGAAGACGTCGAGCAGACCGCCCCTGACGGCGACCTCGCCGCGCTTCTCCACCATGTCGACCCGGTGGTAGCCGTTCTCCACGAGGCTGTGGACGACCTCGTCGAGGTCGGCCTCGTCCCCGGCCCGCAGCCGCACCGGGCGCAGGTCGCCCAGGCCCCGCACGATCGGCTGGAGCAGCGCCCTGACCGGCGCGACGATCACGTGCAACGGGCCCGCGGCGACGTCCCCCTCCACCGGGTGGGCCAGCCTGCGCAGCACGGCCAGACGCTGGCCGACGGTGTCGCTGCGCGGCGACAGGCGCTCGTGCGGCAGCGTCTCCCAGGCGGGGAAGACGGCGACGGTGCTCTCGTCCAGGAGGCTGGTGAGCGCCGCGGCGAGGTCTTCCGCCTCGCGCCCGGTCGCGGTCACCGCGAGCACCGTCCCGGGTGCGTCCCGGGTGCCCTCCCTGGCCAGCGCGGCCACCGCGAAGGGCCGCAGCGCCGGCGGCGCGACGAGCGCCACATCGGACGGGTCGCCCTCGCGGACGTCCCGCAGCACGGAGGCCAGCCTCGGCTCACCAGCGACAAGGTCAAGAAGACCGGAAAGGCTCATCAGAATCGCCCACAGCCTCACGACGGCAACACGACAGGCCCCCGGCCGCGAGGACACGGGGGGTACTCGACCAAGGCTACTTGGCTTGGGACCATCCCTCGTAGGGGGTGACGAATCGTGCGTAGTTTACTACTCTCTGTGACATGGCAGAGGTGAGGTCGGTCGTCGACCGAGACGACCTGTTAAGTCGGCGGATCCGGGAGCAGTGGGCCGGCCAGCTCGGCCGGCGGCTCGACATCCTGGTCGCGGGGTGCGGCTGGCCCGAGCCGCTGGACCTGTCGCAGATGCAGACCCGGGTCATCGGGATCGACGAAGACCACCCGGCGCTGCGGGCGCGCACGTCCACCCGGGACGACCTGGACTCGTGGGCGCTGGGCGACCTGCGCTCCGTGCCCGTGCCGCCGCGCGCGTTCGACGTCGTCTACGTGTCGTTCCTGCTGGAGCGGATCGAGCACCCCGAGCTGGTGCTCGACCGGCTGCTCACCGGCCTGCGCCCCGGCGGCCTGCTGCTGGTGCGGATGCGCGACCGCGCCTCCGCGTACGGGACGTGCGATCGGCTGATGCCCGCGGCGCTGCGGCGGGCGCTGTGGCCCCGGTTCGCCCCGCCCGGCGCCGTGGGCCCGCTGCCCGCCGTCTACGAGCAGGTCGCCTCACGCGAGGGCATGCACTCCTTCTGCCTGGTACGCGGGCTGATAGTGACCGAAGACGTCTTCGGCGTCAGCGGGCCCGCGCTCCGGGGACCTCTGGGTAAGCTTGCCCGCGCCGCCTGCTCGACGGTGGAGACCCTGTCCAGGGGACGCCGGCCCGCCTCTCACGACGAGATAACCATGGTGATCCGCAAGCCCCAGAGCCACTTCGCCCGGTTGATCTGAGGTTTCTCCGGGCCGGAGGGGTCCGGCCTGAGCGGGCGCGGCCAGGAAGTCCGACAATCGGGATTGTGGAGCAGATGACGGCGCCTTTCGAGTGGACCCCCGACGCCCGCGAACTCGCCGACCTGGAGCTGCTGCTGTCCGGCGCCTTCAGGCCGCTGACGGGCTTCATGAGCTCGGCCGACGCGCACTCCGTCGACCGGCACGGCGTGCTCGCCGACGGCACGCGCTGGCCCGCGCCGGTCACCCTCACCCTGCCGGACGACCACCCGGCCGCCCCCGGCGACCGGATCACGCTGCGCGACCCGGAGGGCGCCGCGCTGGCCGTGCTGACCGTCACCGGGCGCGAGGACGGCCTCGTCTCAGGCCCGGTCGAGGGCCTGGACACCCCCGAGCACGGGCCCTTCGCGCGGCTGCGCCGCACGCCGGCCGAGGTGCGCAAGGAGCTGGGTGACGGGCGGGAAGTCCTGGCGGTCACCATGCGCGGGCCGCTGGACGACCTCGGCGAGATCGTGGCGACCGCGGAGGAGCTGGAGGCGACGATCCTGCTGCTCCCCCTGGCGTTCGGCGAGGGCGGCCCCGCGGTGGTCCGCGCCGCGCTCAAGGCCCGCGACCGGCTGCCGGAGGGCACGCTCCTGGCGGTGGTGCCGCTGGCCCCCCGGGAGCAGGCCGTCGACCTGGAGCTGCGCGAGCGCGTGGCCGAGGCCTACGGCGCGACGGAGCATCTGGCGGGACCCGAGCCCGTGACCCTGCCCGGGCCCCCGCACCGGCGGGGGCTGGTGGTCTTCTTCACCGGGCTGTCCGGGTCCGGCAAGTCCACGATCGCCCGCGGGCTGCACGACGCGCTGCTGGAGCGCGGCAGCCGCACGGTGACCTACCTCGACGGCGACGTGGTCCGGCGGCTGCTCTCCGCGGGGCTGACCTTCTCCAAGGAAGACCGCGACCTCAACATCCGCCGGATCGGGTTCGTCGCCGCCGAAGTGGCCAGGCACGGCGGGCTGGCGATCTGCGCGCCCATCGCGCCCTACGCCGCCACCCGCGACGAGGTCCGCGCGATGGTCGAGGCCGTCGGCGCCGACTTCCTGCTGGTGCACGTCTCCACGCCCCTGCAGGAGTGCGAGCGCCGCGACCGCAAGGGGCTGTACGCCAAGGCCCGGGCGGGGCTCATCCCCGCCTTCACCGGCGTCTCCGACCCCTACGAGGAGCCGGAGGACGCCGACCTGGAGATCGACACCACCGGCGTCAGCGTGGAGCGCGCGGTGCGCCAGGTCCTCGACCCGCTGGTCCGGGGCGGCTGGGTGCGCTGACGGCACGCCCGCCCCCGGGCCGGCCGGTGTGCCGGACCGGGCGGCGGTGCGCCCGTGTCAGGACGATCGGGCCCGATGACGGACCGCTCCGGGGACGGAACGGCCCCGGAGCGGGTGGACCGGCGGTGGCCGCTCCGGCGATCGGGCCGCGGGAGCGGCCGCCGGGCCCGGTGGTCAGCCGGCCGGGACGGCCGCCGGGCGCAGGTGGGGGTCGCGGGCGAGCTCGGTGAAGGCCTGCCGCCCGCCGGGCGTGGTGTCGAAACGGGTGTCACCGCGGGGCGCGCGGGGCGAGTCGAAGTAGACCAGCGCCTTGATCTGCGGGTAGTCGGGGAGTTCCCGGCGAACCGAGGTGAAGAAGGACTCCTTGAACCGGGGGTGGTCGTATCGCTCGAAGACGCCCCACTCGGCGATCATGACCGGCTTGCCGGGGAAGCGCCGCTGCATCCAGCGGTAGAACCCCGGCCAGTCCGGGGTGTCGGAGCGGATCTTGTTGACCAGCCCGTCGAAGCTGCGGACCCGGTCGTCGACGTAGGGGTCCATCGCCACCCAGTCGACCACGTCGTCGCCCGGGTAGAGCTTCTCGAACCAGGGTCTGGCCGCCCAGTTGGGCGCGCCCATGTACGTCATCACGGTGACCGCGTTCTCGACCCCCCGCTGCCGCAGGCGGCGTACCACGTGCCGGTACATCGCCGCGTAGTCGGCGGCGGTCATGCCCGAGCGCGGGGCGGTCCGCACGTCGTTCTCCGGCTCGTGGTGGATCGTCAGGAAGAACCTCTCGGGGAAGTGCTTCACGACGTGACGGGCCAGCCGGTCGATCCGCTGGTCCAGCTCGCCCCGGGCGATCTGCGCCCAGGTGTGCTCCACGGACGGCTTCCAGTTGACCAGCAGGAGCCTGCGGCCGTCCGGATCGCGGGCGACGGCCCGCTCCTCGGGGGTGGGGAAGAGCTCGTCACCCCGGTGGTAGACGTGCACGATGTCGGCCGGGCGGCCCATGCGCCTCTCGGCCCGCTCCAGGGCCCGCGCGGGGCGCCTGCCGGTGAAGATCTCCGGCGCGACCCCCCACCAGGCACCGCACGCGGGGACGAGTTTGTCGGAGACCTCGCAGGCGGCCTCCGGGGGACGGACCTGGGTGAGCCCGCCGGCCTCCGAGGCGGGCTCCCGCGCCGCCGGGCCCCCGGGGTCGTTCCCGGCCGCCCCGCCGGAGACGTCCCGGCCACCCGGAACCGTCCGGTCACGGCCCTCGCCGTCCGCCGCCGCTCCTGCCGAGGGGCCGGTCGGAGCCCCGGCCGGGGGACCGGCGGAAGGCCCGGCCGAGATGCCGGGGCGGGGCTCGGCGACCGGATCGTCCGCCGCCCCGGAGGCCTGGCCGCAACCGCTCAGCCCCGGGACGCTCAGGGCGAGGGACCCCAATCCCACCGCCAGGACGAGACCCGATCCGCCAATCCTGACCTTTCGCGGGAATATGTCTATAGAGGCATTTGTCCGATGCAACGGTTCCTCACAGATGCTGCGCTTGACCATTTACCGCCGTCTCGGGAAGACACCTTTCCACCCTTTGGACGTGCCGCGTCGCGGACTTTGCCCGCCCGTTGCGGGGACCCGGATCGACCTGGGGGAAATATCGGATAAACGAGAGTTATTTTCTCGTGATCAGCGGGGAAAGCGTGAAGAAAATCTTGCGTATTGGTCCGTGGAAAAGGAAAGCCGACCTATAGTTCCAAGGGTCCCAGCCAGTTCCACCCGCCCGCGGCGTCCGTTCCGCCGGAGAGAGACCGCCGAAGCATGAGCCCGTCACCGGACGACCGCCCTGTTCGCCACGCCGGCGGAGACCTGGCGGACTACGCGTCACTGCTGCGCCGCCGGTGGCCGATCGCACTCTCGCTCCTCATCGCCGGGACCGGTTGCGGCGCCGCTCTGCTGCTGGTCACCCCGCGCTCCTACACCGCCTCCGCCCAGGTCCTGGTGACCGCGACGGGGCTCGGGGAGCAGACCAACCAGGTCACCAACCGGCAGCGCGAAGCCCTCAACCTCGACACCGAGGCGCAGGTCGCCCGGTCCTCCGTGGTCGCCGCCAGAGCCGGGCGGACGCTCAAGGGCACCCCCGGCCCCGTCGAGGTCTCCGTGCCGCCCAACAGCTCGGTCCTGGAGATCTCCTACACCGCCGCCGGCCCCGAGGCCGCCGCCGCCGGGGCGAGCGCCTACGCGCACGCCTACCTGGCCCACCGCGGCGAGGCCGCCACCCAGGCGCTGCAGGCACAGCTCAAGGCCGTGCTCGCCAAGCTCAGGCAGGTCAACGCGGGCCTGGCCAAGGCGGCGGCCGAGATCCCCGGCCTGCGGCGGGGCAGCCCCGAGCGGGTCCTCGCCCTCCAGCGGCAGAACGTCCTCAGACGCCAGGCGTCCACCCTCGCGCTCAGATACGACGCGCTCAAGACCGTGGCCGTCACCCCCGGGTCGGTGATCAGCGAGGCGGTGCCGCCCACCGGCCCCAGCGCTCCCAGCCCGCCGCTCTGCCTCGGCAGCGGGCTCATGGCCGGCCTGCTCTCCGGGGTCGGGGTCTCCTGGCTGCGCGACCGCCTCGACACGGGTCTGCGCACCGGCGCCGACGTCAAACGGCTGACCGGCCTCGACACCGTCAGCGGCGAGGAGATGCGCGGCCTGGCCGGTGCCGTCCTGGTGGTCGCCGTGCCCGGCACCTCCTCCCGCGAGGTGACGCGCGCCGCCCGCCGGCTGGCCGAGCGGGGAGTCCCGGTCATCGGCGCCCTCGTCGCCGACCCCGCCGATGCTCCGGCGGCCGGGCGCGGCCCCTCAGCCGGCGGCGGCCCAGGAGGCCCGAACGGCCCCGGCGGCCCGGGAGTCCCGGGTGGTCGGGGCGGGCCGGGCGGCCCGGGAGTCCCGGGCGGTCCCGCCTGGGACCCACGGGCGGGCCAGGAGGGGGGGCGACGCGCACCCGGGCCGCCCTACCAGAGCGCACCGGGGCAGGGCCAGGGCCAGGCACCCGGACCCGCCCACAGCGGCGTC